>NZ_JCALCN010000009.1:0-190616 GCF_059812345.1 Mycobacterium sp. NGS59 | reverse complement strand
GGCGGAATCCGGTGGCCACCAACACCAGCTTGGCTTCGGCATCAGCACGGGTGGCCGCGTCGACCGCCTCGGGCAGCTTCTTGAAGAACTTCTGGACGATCCCCACCTGCTCGCTGCCGAGCAACCCCTCACGCTCCGCCGCGGCGGTTTGAGCCAGCACCGGCTCCAGCGGCTCACCCGTGAGCGCGCGGCGCGGACCCAGATCCGCGGCGTGGGCGATGCGCTGAGCGGCCTCGGCCTTGGTGATCCGCAACCGGTTCGCCAACGCCTCGCGCAACGAACCCCCCAGCTCCTGCGCGGTGGCTTCGGCACCGAGTTGGTTGATCAACGCGTGCTGGGGCACCCGGGCCCGACGGATCCCCCGCTCGATGCGGTCCATGATCTCCATCCGCCGCGGATTGTCCTGCGCATCAAAACTCAGCTCGCACAACCGATCCAGAGCATCACCATACGCGACGAGGACCTCCTCGATCTCCGCGTACGTGCTGGCCGGCATGCCATGATTCTACGAAGGGGCACCGACAAGCACGCGAAGCCAAAGACCAAGCTGTGCACAAACATTCAACTGTGGAAAAGTGCTGCGAACCACAAAACGTCTGCGGCAGCGACCAATTCGTCAACGTACGTCGATCCGCGCTTAGGCGAGACCTAGTCGCCACCGCCGCAGCCGCCACCACACCCGCCGCCGCAGCCTCCGCCGTCGCTGCCACTGCAACCGCCGGCGTCGCCGCCGCCGCAACCACCCGACCCGTCCGAACCCGATCCGGACGACCAGATCCCACGGCCCCCATTGCGTCGGGCGTCTGGCGAGTTGCGCAAACCTTGGACGACGCCCCAGAGCAGCAGGCCACCGGCCCCGCCGATGATGCCCAGTACGACGCTCGACATGCGCCAAGGTTACGCCGGATATCACGCGTATCTGCCGGCATCTCGATGCGCCGCTCTACAGTGATGCGGTGCGGTATCGACGACAGGATCGATACGAACGAGCAAGCCGTGCGGTCGCTGATCTCCAGTTGCCGGAGGCCGTCTTCAAGACGTGCCCCTGGCAGCCGCGCGCGCTCATCGAGACCGGGCTGCGCCAATGGCTTCGGTGCTGCGCACCGGCGTTGCGGGACAAACAGGTGATCGGCATGCCGTCCCACGCGGTAGACGAGGCCTGGCACGGTCTGATCCTGTGTACCGCCCGGTATGCGACGTTCTGTGATCAGGCGTACGGCCGGTTTCTGCACCACCACCCCGATGGTGCTGCGCCGGAGGGGAGCCGCGCGGCGAGCGATTCGGCCGACGAGCAACTGCGCCGCACCGTGATCGCCTGGCACTTGGTGGCTCAACCCGGAGAGCAATGTGTGCTGTGGGACCTCGACGAGCAGGTCGGAGTCGAACATCCCTGGGGCATCCCGGCGGCCCGGGTCAACGAGATCCGGACCGCGGCCGCGCGGCTCGTCTGACGGGGTTGACGTGACCCGCCGCGGAACCGATCCGGGTGTGCTGTAGAAAAATCATGTGCCAGGCGATTTTCCCGACGCCACCGACGCGGCTTCGTTGCCGTACTTCGTGCGTGACGAAAACCATTACGTCCCAACTGTTATCGCTCGCGGGGGCTGGGGGCCTTCGCTGAGCGGCCACGTTGTCGGTGGCCTGCTCGGCTGGGCGACGGAACGCGCGGTCGACGACCCGCAGTTCCAACCGGCACGGCTCACTGTCGACCTGCCCCGGCCGACCGCGCTGAAACCGCTCGAGGTGCACACCCGCGTGCAGCAGGACCGGCGACGGCTGCGAACCGTCGAAGCCACCTTGATCCAGGACGGGGCGATCGTCGCGAACGCCAGCGCGCTGTTCTTGCGGCGCGGTGAACAGCCCGACGGGCAGGTGTGGTCGACACCGGTGCAACTGCCGCCGCTGCCAACCGATCCGGACGGCGTCCAGTCACTGTTCATCCGGACCTACGGTTGGGGCACCGACGTGCAGAATCCCGATCCGGAATGGACGCAACAGCAGGGTCCCAAGTACACCTGGCTACAGGAGACCCGGCCTCTGATCGACGACGAACCGTTCACGCCCTTCACCCGCGCCGCAATGGCAGGCGACATCACGGCGTCGATCGCCAACTGGGGCACCAGAGGGTTGCAGTTCATCAACGTCGACTACACGCTCACCCTGAGCCGACTGCCCGACGGACCTCATATCGGTCTTGCGTCACTGACGCACTACAGCAACGACGGGGTCGCCACCGGCGCGGCCGTCCTAGTCGACCAGAACGGGCCGATAGGCAACGGTGTCGCGGTCGCCATCGCGCAATCCGGATTCCGTCCCACCTCGGCGAAGCCATCGGACGGTCAATGATCCCGATCACTCAACAGGCACAGCGCGGTGAGCAACTGCCACAACAGGATCGAGTACACACTGCCGCGTTCCCATGTGCCCTTGGGAATCGACTGCAGCACCGGCAACCCGCTGGCGAACCCGACAAAGCATAGGAAGCCCAGCGCTGCAATCGCTTTGGAGACCCTGCGGTACCAGGCGCGCTGACTGAGCACGCCCGAACCGGCCACGATGGCGGCATTTCCGCCCACGATCGCCAGCACGGCCCCGACAGCGTGCAACGTGCCGCGGTGCACGGTGCCGACTATGCAGTTGCCGACGGCATTCGCGGCGGCCAGGCCGAGCAGGACACGGGCACCGCCCGTGGGCGGCCGACCGATGATCAAACCCGCTCCGAGCAGGAACAGCACGCCTTGCCAGCAGAACGCGAAATGCATCAGGCGCGTCCGAGGACCGAACAGGCCGAGGTCACTGATGTAGTTGTGCGCGTAGCTGTAATCGGATCCGAGGGCGGTCGCCGCGATCGCTTCCAGGAGCAGGTATCCGACTGGTCCCAGGATCCACAGGACGGCCCCGAGTCGCGCTGCCAAGCCGGCTAACCTCTTCCGTGCCTACTCACGCCGCGGGAACCAGATGAATGTTCCTGGCGCCCTTGACGTTTCGCAAACCCGAGCAGTTAACGCAGCCGATGCAACCGACGCAATCGGTGCAGCGCACGCACGCGAAGCAGGCAACGCAGCGGGTGCAGGCCACGCAGGCCAGGCACGCCACGCATTCCCGCACGGCGACGCACACCACCGTCAGCAGGCTTGCGACCACAGCGACGCTGCCGGCAGTGGCCGCCGATGCCGCGACCGCCACGCTGCCCGCGGTCGCAACCGATCCCGCGACCGCGACGCTTCCTGCGGTCGTCGCCGACCCAGCCACCGCGACGCTGCCCGCAATCGCGACCGAACCCGCCACCGCGACGCTGTCCTGGACGGCGATCGAGCCCACCACCGAGTCACTGTCGGCGGTAACCGCCGAATCCAACGCAATCGCCATGGCTGCCATCATGGCAGCCGTCCGACGGAGCCTCGGCGCGGCCTAGCGGATAGCCAACCCGGTCAGCGCGCGGGAGATCACCAGGCGCTGGATTTCGCTGGTGCCCTCGAAGATCGTGAAGATCTTGGCGTCCCGGTGCATCCGCTCCACCGGGTAGTCGCGCGTGTAACCGTTGCCGCCCAGGATCTGGATCGCCTCGTCGGTGACGTAGACGGCGGTCTCGCTGGCGACCAGCTTGGCCATCGAGCCCTCGGCGGATTCGAAGTTCTGGTTGTTGCGGGCCATCCAGCCGGCCCGCCATACCAGCAGCCGGGCAGAGTCGATCCGGCTCTTCATGTCGGCCAGCTTGAACGCCACCGCCTGGAACTCACCGATCTTGCGGCCGAATTGCTCACGCTGGCAGGCGTAGTCGAGCGCGTACTCGTAGGCGGCGCGGGCCACGCCGACGGCCATCGCGCCGACGGTGGGCCGGGTTCGCTCGAACGTCTTCATCGCCGCCTGTCCGCCTGCGGACGCGCCGGACTTGACCCGGGCGATCCGGGCCTCGAACTTCTCCCGGCCGCCCAGGATCGCGTCCTCGGGCAACCGGACGTTGTCGAGCACCACCTCGGCGGTGTGCGACGCGCGGATGCCGTGCTTTTTGAACTTCTGGCCCTGCGCAAGGCCTTTGGTGTCGGGCCCGATGACGAAGCTGGCCTGGCCCCGGGTGCCGAGTTCGGGATAGACCGAGGCCACCACGATGTGCACATTGGCGATACCACCGTTGGTGGCCCAGGTCTTGGTGCCGTTGAGCACCCACTCGCCGGTCGCCTCGTCGTAGCGCGCCCTGGTGCGGATACCGCCGACGTCGGAACCGGCGTCGGGCTCCGAGGAGCAGAACGCGCCCAGTTTGGGCTCGTCGGCGGTGCCGAACATCTCGGGCAGCCATTGTCCGAGCTGCTCGGGAGTTCCGTTGCCCGCCAACGCCGCTGCGGCCAGCCCGGTGCCCATGATGGACAACGCGATGCCGGCGTCACCCCAGAACATCTCCTCGAACGCGGTCAGCATGCCCAGTCCGGTCTCCTCGGCGGCCTGCTGTGCGAAGAAGTCCGGTGAGTACAGACCGACCTTCGCCGCCTCCTGAATTACCGGCCACGGGGTTTCCTCGCGCTCGTCCCATTCGGCGGCGGCCGGGCGGATCACGTCGGCGGCGAACTTGTGCACCCAGTCGCGCACCTCGATCACGTCGTCGCTGAGTTGCATATTGAAAGTCACGGCTGTGCTCCTGATGGTGTCGATTTCGGTGTTCGGTACTGCGCGAGGACGCTGAGCGTCTGATTCACCCACGCCTCGAAGTAGCGGTCTTCGTCGATGTTGCCGGGCAGCCGGCCGGTCAGCGCCTGCAGCGTCGCGGCGTACGACAGCGATCCGATGGCCACCGCCGCGGCCGCCTCGGGATCCGGGATGTCGGTGCGGCCGGTGCGGTTGGACGCGGCGAGTTCGTCGGCGAATCGCTGGTAGGCGTTGTCGGTGATCACCTGCCAGGTCTTGTCGTCGAGGTCGCCAAGTTCGTCGGGCTCCCGGAGCATGACCTTCAGCAGGTCCTCGCTTTCCTTCATGTGGTGCCAGATCAGCCGGCCCGCGGTGCGCACGGCGTGTTCGACGCCCTCGGGCTCTTCGGCGTCGTACTGCTCGCGGGCGGCGACGACCCCGTCGATGCGGTGCGCGACGGCGGCTTCCAGCAACTCGCGTTTGGAGCCGAAGTGCTTGTAGAGCGCCCCGGATCCGGGTGCCAGACCCGACGCCCGTTGGATGTCGGCCACCGACGTGGCCGCGTACCCCTTGGCCGCGAACAGCTTCAGCGCTTCGGCGAGTAGCCGGTCGCGTCCAGCGGTTCCCATAAGGTGAGAGAGTACTCACTCACCGACGTGACCGGCAAAATCTGTGGCAAGCATCACCGGGCCGTCAGGCGAGGACCACCAAGCCGCAGCTTCCCGCGCCGACGACGACGATCCTCGTCAGAAGTAGAACCCGGCGTAGGGCGCCTGCGGCACGGCGAACAACCGATCGGCCGCCGCCAGCACGGCAGGATCCTCCGCCTGCACCAGTCCGGCCACCGCGAGGCCGGCCCAGGTCGCACCGCCCAGCAGTACGCTGCCGAGCCCGGCGATTCCGACCCGCAGTTGCGGACGCTCCACGGTCGGCTCGGCACCGTCGCCGGTGACAGCGTAAGTAGCCGAATTCTGTTGCAAGAGCGGGTCATCGACTGCGATGGTGACCGAGTCCGCACCGGCATAGCGGCGGGCCGCCAAGGCCTTTGCGACGTCGACGATGCGCAGCCAGGTCTCGTCGTACACCGCGGTGACCTTCGCGGCCCGCCGATCGCGCAGCAGCACCGGCAGCGGATCGTCGAGCGGCAGCATCCAGAACAGCACGCGGTCAATGAGATCCAGTCCGAAGAGGAACCGCAGCAAGCCGAGGTAGGCGTCGGGGCTTGGTGCGAAGAGGTCTTCCACCACAATGGTGCGCTGATCGCTGACGAACCATTTCTCGGTGTCGATGGGACGGTAGCGCACGAAGCCCGACTCGGCACCCGGTTCACCGTGCACCGCGAAATACGAAGGCCCCGGCGATGATTCGTTGCGCAGTCGCACGCTCTGCCACCACACCTGGGGCCGGTCGAGGCTGCCCGGCCGGGACGGCCGATGCTCGGAGTAGATGCGCGGCAGCAGCTCCCACGCTTCGGCCGCATCCAACAGCCGAACCGGACCTCCCGAGCCGGCGCCGGGACGTAACACCGCCCGCGCCGTCGTGACCTCCACGCTCTGCACCGAACTCGCCACGCCGTAGCCGTAGCGCTCGTAGATCGTCGCCTCCGACGCCCGCAACGTCGCGACCACTTCGCCGCGGGCGGCGAAGTCGCGTAGTTGGTGGTGCACCAACTCGGTGGCGATGCCCTGTCGGGTGGACGACGGCAGCACCCCGATATGCGTGACGGCGGCATGGCCGACGATCGCTCCGCCGGGCAGCGTCAGCCGGCTGGTCACGGCATCTGCGGTGCCGACCAGTCGGCCGTCGACGAACGCACCGATGGTGCGGCCCGGTTCCAGCAGGGTGCCGATCTGGCCGGGCTGCAGGCTGAGGGGCGGGAATCCGACCATCGCCGTGCGGAACACGTTCGACGCCGCGATGAGCTGTTCCTCGGTGTCGAGCACGCGGATTTCGGTGTTCACCGGCCTATCATGCCGCGAGGCAAGAACTTTGGAGTGCGCGGCTCGACACTGACGGTCGGCCGAAGCAGATCAGCTGGCGGGATTACGCGAGCGCTCGCAGCAAATTGCCAGGGAAGTGTCCTTCGCTGAGGCGTTAGGCCATGGCGCCAGGTGGGTACATGTTTGAGTGAACGGTTGTTCGCAGAGCTAAAACGGGGCGCGGCAGCAGCGCCTTGAAGGCTCGATTCGCGGAGGAGTATTCATGCCTGAAGTCGCACTTCATCACGACGGATACCCGAAGTATCGCCGGATGGTGCGCTTCGATTGGTCGGACACGCCCCTGCACTGGGTGCCGGATGACCCGTTCTCGACGCACATGATCAATGTGTTGCACCTGCTGCTGCCGGAGGGAGAGCGGCATTTCATCAAGGCCGTCCTCGAGGCGTCGTCGCTGGTCGACGATCCGGAACTGGAAGCGGCGATCAAACCTTTCATCCAGCAGGAGTCCTGGCATGCCTGGGCGCATCAGATCGTGCTGGACCATCTGGCCGAACAGGGCATCGACACCAAGCCGTACACCGACCGGCTCGGCAAGACGTTGTCGGTCAGCCTCGGTGATCCGCCCAAGTTCTTCCCGCCGGCGCTCAAACGCTGGTGGCTGTATCGACGCCTGGCGGATGTGGCCGCGCTGGAACATTTCACCGCGATGCTGGGCGAGTGGGTGCTGACGAACCGCGGTCTGGACTACGCTAAGGCCGACCCCATGATGCTGGATCTGTTGCGTTGGCACGGCGCCGAGGAGGTCGAGCACCGCTCGCTGGTTTTCGACGTCTACCAGCACGTGTGCGGGAACTACGCCATCCGGGCTTTCTCCATGCTGATGACCGCCCCGTTGTTCATCGGCTGGTGGATCGCCGGCGCCAGATACCTGATGAATAGCGACCCGACCATCGACGACAAATGGCGGTGGCGCGACTGGATGCGGGCGGCGCGTCAGTACCGGCTGCCCGGACCCTGGAAACTGCTGGTGACCTCACCCGCCCGGTACATGCGGCCCAGCCATCACCCCGGCGCCGAAGCCGACAGCCAGATGGCGATCGATTACCTGAACTATTCGCCGGTGGCCAAGGCGGCGCGCGAACGCGCGCGTGGCGCAGCACGTTTCGACAGTTTCGATGGGGGAGCGGAGAGGGTCGCGGTGCGATGAGAGTCTCGGTGGATCTCGACACATGCGATGGGAACGGCGTCTGCATGAGCATTTGCCACGAGGTGTTCGACGTGCGGGAAGACGGGCTGCACGTACTTCAGGACGAGCCCGAGGCAGCGCTGCGCCAGCAGTTGAAGGGCGCTGAAGTGTCCTGTCCGACTCAGGCGATCACGGTGCGGGACTAAGTGATGCCGACCGATCTGAAACGGGTGGTCGTCGTCGGCGCCGGGGTCGCCGGGACGCGGGCCGCCGAGACGTTGCGGTTGGAGGGCTACGACGGCGAACTCACCGTCGTGGGGTCCGAACGGCACGCGCCGTACCATCGTCCGCCGTTGTCGAAGAAGTTCCTCAGTGGGCAGGTGCACCGGGCCGGCATCGATCTGGCTCCGCAATTCGATATGGAGGCACGCGTACTGCGCGGAGCATCGGCGCTGAGCGTCGACATGTCCTCGAGGACCGTGCGGGTCCGAGACGGTGACGACGAACTCGCGCTGCCGTTCGACGGTCTGGTGATCGCCAGCGGCGCAGTCCCCCGCGAATGGCCGGCGGGACCGGTTCCCGACGGCGTCTTGGTGCTCCGCACGGTCGAGGACTGCCTGGCCATCCGCGAACGCCTTGCCTCGCGACCCCGGGTAGTGATCGTCGGTGGGGGATTCATCGGTGCCGAGGTCGCGGCAACCTGCCGCTCGATCGGGTTGGACGTGGTCCTCGTCGAGCAGGGTGATAATCCCTTACTCGGCGCGCTGGGAAAGGAGTTGGCTCCCCGTTGGGCCGACCTGCACCGTCAGCATGGCGTCGACCTGCGCGTCGGCGTCGGCGTCGACGAGTTCATCGGCAACGGGCAGGTCCAGTCGGTGCGACTGACCGACGGGTCGGAGCTGCCGGCCGACCTTGTCATCATCGGGCTGGGGGTGACTCCGGCCACCGATTGGCTGGACGGCTCGGGACTGCGCGTCGACGACGGCGTCGTCTGCGACGCAACAGGCGCAGCCGAAGGCGGTGAGGGCGTCGTCGCCGTTGGTGACGTGGCGTCGTGGTGGCATCCGCTCTATGAGCGCCAGCTGCGTGTCGAACACTGGGACCATGCCGGCCAGCAAGGCGTGGTGGCGGCTCAAACGCTGCTCGCGGGGCCCGGACACGGACGTGAATATGACGAGATTCCGTACTTCTGGTCCGATCAGTATGCCGTCAAGGTCCAGATGCTGGGTGTGCCAACGGATTACGACGCAGTCGAGGTTGTCGAAGGCGATCCGGACGGGTGGGAATTCGTTGCCGCCTATGGACGCAACGGCCAGACGATTGCGGTTTTGGCAACCGTGACAGGGCGAGTGGGGGCTTACCGCGACGCGATCGCCGACCGCGCGCCGTTCCCGCCCAGCCGGCCGGATTAGAAATCAGTTGCCCGCCAGATGGTTACCGGCGGCGGTGACCAGAGCCGCTTCGGTCCAGCGCCGCAGCACCGCGGACCACGCCGGTCGATCGGTCGAGTCTCCCGCCCAGGCGATGTAGCCGTCGGGACGCACCAGCACCGCCGGGCCGTCGTCCGTCCGTTCGGCCTGGACCAGGTCGAACGCATCGACGGGGTGTGCTCCGCGTTCGCGGACGAGCACGAAACCCGGTAGCAGACGCTGCAATTCGGTCAGTCGCCGTCCGGTCATCAGCGGAATCTGGGTGGCCCGGGTGCCCACCAGCGGGCTCTCGCCGCGCCGGCGCGGATACCGCAGCGCCGTCCCGGCGAAACTGCCGGCTACCGCGTCCCGTACCCGGGGCCGACGTAGCAACAAGGGCGCCAACATGTTTCGCAGCGCGCGTGCCGGCCGCGGATGGAGGGTGACGGCCCGGGCCAGCAGGCCGGATTGCAGCAGGACTCGCTTGCCGATCGGGTGACGCTCGTCGTGATAGGTGTCCAGTACGGCATCGGCGGCGCCGTCGAGTACCGCGTCGATCTTCCATGCCAGGTTCGCCGCGTCCTGGATGCCGGTGTTCATGCCCTGCCCTCCCATCGGGGAGTGGACGTGCGCGGCGTCGCCTGCCAGGAAGACGCGGCCGTGCCGATAGCGCGTGACTTGCCTTTCCTCAGAATGGAAACGGGACTTCCACTCGATGTCGAGCACGTCGAGGTCGGCGCCGATCGATTGGGCCAGGATGCCGGTGATTTCGGCGTCTCGTACCGGTTCGCTGTCGGGTAGCTGGTTGTTGCGGTCCCAGACCATCGTGCGGTACCAGGTGCCGGCGGCGTCGGTGCGGCGGTAGGGCGCCAGGAACGCGAAGGTGTTCCGGGTGCTGCCGACTCGCAGGCTGTCGCCGGCCGGTCGGCGTGCCACCTTGATGTCGGCCAGCACCACCGACGACAAGATCGTCTTTCCGGGAAAGTCCGCGCCCAGTAGCGTGCGAACCGTGCTGTGCGCACCGTCAGCACCGATGACATAGCGTGCGCGCCAACGGGTTCCGTCTTTGGTCGTGACGGTGACACCGTCGGCGTCTTGCTGGAGTTCGGTGACTTCGACGCCGCGGCGGATGTCGGCACCGTGGGCGGCGGCGTAGTCATGTAGTGCCTGGTCGACATTGACCTGCGGCGTCACCATCACGAAACGGTAGGCCGAGTCGAGATGGGTCAGGTCGATGCGCGCACCGCCGAAAATCGTCACACCCGGCGCCCGATGCGCCTGAGCCAGCAGATCCTCGGCCAGGCCGCGGGCGTCCAGCACCTCGAGAGTGCGGGCCATGGTGGCGAACGCGCGGCTGGACGGGTTCACCGTCGGCCAGCGGTCGAGCACGATCACCGACCGGCCCGCCCAGGCCAGGTCACCGGCGGCGGTGAGTCCGGTGGGTCCGGCGCCCACGACCAGCACGTCAACGTCATGAGCGGTCATTTCGCCACCGCCTCGGGGTACCAGCGCCGGATGTCGTCCGGGGTGGACTGGGCCGCGCGATTGAAGACGAATCGACAGCCGGGTTGGCTGATGTGCGCGGCGTTGATGATGGCTTCGAACAGCAACGTGTTGGCTGCGACCAGTCGTACGCCGGCTCCGATGAGTACCGCGTCGTAGTGGCCGGCTTCCAGCCACCGGCGGGCTTTGGCGGCACCGGGCTCGCCGAAGCCGATCAGGCAGTTGTCGACGTGGTAACCGGCGGCGCGCAACGCGGCGACGTTGTCGTCGTTGGCGGCGCGCAGCCCCTCCCTGTTCAGGCCCGGGAACTGGGCGAAGTCGGGCGAGGAGTAGTCGATCACGTCGGGATCGAGCCCGATCTGGATTGCTGTGACGGCCATGTCCGCTACCTCCTGCCGCGAGTTCAACAACTGTTGAATCTCAACGTAGACCCCGCGGATGGCCATGTCAACAGTTGTTGAATACACTGCTGGCATGGCTTCCAGGACGCGCGATACCCGAGACGGGCAGACCACCCGGGCGACGATCCTGGCCACCGCGCGGTCCCAGTTCGGTGACCACGGTTTCGAACGCACGACCATCCGTTCGGTGGCGTCCGCGGCCGGTGTCGACCCCGCGCTGGTCATGCACTACTTCGGAAGCAAGGCCGAATTGTTCGCCGCCGCTTCGCGATTCGACATCACGTTCCCGGATCTGTCCGGTGTCGCGCCCGAGCGCCTCGCCGACGTGCTGCTGCCGATGTTCGTCTCGGTGTGGGGTTCGGAGGGACCGTTTCTGCCCCTGCTGCGCGCCGCGGCCACCAACCCCGTTGCCGCGGACGCGTTGCTCGAGGTGTTCGTCGAGCGGGTGGCCCCGGCCCTGGCCGCAGCCGTTCCCGATCGCGCCGCCGAGCGCGCCGCGCTGGTCGGATCGCAGATACTGGGCTTGGCGACCGCACGCTACGTGTTGCGGATTCCGGCACTGGCCGACATGGACGACGCGACTCTGACCGAGTGGTTGCGGCCGGTGCTCGCGCACTACCTGACCGGGGCCGGCCCTAGCGGACCGTGAAGTGGCCGGACTCCGGTTCGGCGAGCATGCTCGTCAGCGTCGCGCGGTCGTACGGCCACAGGTCGACGCTGTTGTTCTCGGTCAGATACCACGAGTTGCAGCCGGTGTTCCACACCGTCGGTCCCATCGCCTCGGCCACGTCGGCATTGAATTCGTCGGTGGCTTCCTCGGTCACTTCGATCGACGTGGCCTCGCCGTCGCGAAGCATCTCCAAGAACCGGGCGATGTAGTTGGCCGTCCGTTCCGCCGAATACTGCAGCGAGATGGATCCGGTGGGGGAGTTGGGGCCCAGGACGGTGAAAAGATTGGGGAATCCCGGGATCGCCGTCATCCGGTACGCCCTCGGTCCGGCGGCCCAGGCCTTGTCGATGGTCAGGCCGTCGCGTCCGGTGATCTCCATGGGGCGCATGTAGTTGTGCGCCAGGAATCCGGTGGCCAGCACGATGACGTCG
This sequence comes from Mycobacterium sp. NGS59, assembly GCF_059812345.1. Lineage (NCBI taxonomy): Bacteria > Bacillati > Actinomycetota > Actinomycetes > Mycobacteriales > Mycobacteriaceae > Mycobacterium > Mycobacterium sp. NGS59. Next base: position 178,456 of record NZ_JCALCN010000009.1, on the reverse strand, counting down.
GCAGGCCGGGTCCGGCCGTCGGCCGTGCGGACACCGGCCGGGGTGACCTCGGCGATCCGCTCGGTCACCAGCTCGGCGTTGTCGGATTGGATTGCGCGGTAATAGGTTCCCGAGACCACTTGCCGTTTGCACAGCGGCTGATAGTCGGGAGTGAGCTTTGCCCGCAGTGCTTGGTCACGCACCTGTATACGCAGACACAGGCGGGCATAACCCTGTACCGCGCGCCGCCGCCAGGACGGGCGGGTGGTGACGTCGGCCAGAATGCCCGAAACCCACAGCAACCTCTGATACATCCAGTCGTGGGCGGTAGGGAAGCGCTGTAGCGCGGCCCCGAGAAAGCTGCTCTGCCGCAACGACATCGGGGCCCACAGGATCCATTGCGCAGAGCGGACGTAGTGAGTGACGGAGCGCGCCTTCGGTTGCAGGGCGGACACGATCTGCACGCCGGTGGATCCGGTCCCGATCACCGCGATCTGCTTCCCGACCGTGTCGACGGTGTCGTCCCACCGTGCGGTGTGCACGACCGGGCCAATGAACTCATCGAGTCCGGGTATGTCGGGGATGGCGGGATGGTGCAGCACGCCCGTCGCGCAGACGACCACGTCGGCAGCGATCTCCTCGCCGGCGTCGGTGCACAACGTCCAGCCGGCACGGTCCTCATCCCATTGCGCGGCAACGACTTCGGTGTTCAGCCGGATCCGCTCGGCGAGCCCGAGTCGGTCGACCACGTCGCGGTGGTAGCGCTGGATGGCGTCCCCGTCGGCCCAGATATGGGACCAATCGGGCTTGGGCGCGAACCCGAATTGGTAGATCTGCGAGGGTACGTCGCAGGTCAGGCCGGGGTAACGGTTCCAGTGCCAGACTCCGCCGACGTCGGTGCCCTTCTCCAGCACGGTGACGTCGTCGAATCCGCGTTGGGTGAAGACGTGCAGCGCGGTGATCCCCGCCAGCCCCGCGCCGATGATCACGACTCTGGGCGCAGATGTCGTGCACCGGTCCGTCATCGCTTCTCCCTCGAGGGTCTAGGGGCACCCGTTCGGGACAGAAAGGCGAACCGTTCCCGCAGCTCGTCCTCATCGATCCCGAACTCCGCTGGCGTGTAGCGGTGCCGTCCCCTGTCGGCGGTGTGCGACGAATGGTAGTCGGCGACGAATTGCTCGAGTGCGCCCGGCGGCTCCATGCCCGCGGCACGATAGATGACATCCAGTGCGGCAGCAGGATTCGCGGTGAATCGGCGGTAGTCGAGGTCGACGAAGGTCACGTCGTTCGCTGCGGGCGACGCGCGGAACTCGCTCGCCCGACGCAACCACAGTTCGCTCTGCTCGACCTGTTGTCGGCCGACCTCGACTGCATCGACGTCGTCGCTGTAGGTGGACCGGTACACGGCGAACAAGCTGGATCCCGACGTCAGCGTCTCCACGATGTCGCGTTCGATCTGTACGACGACGGCGCCGGGAAAGGTGGCGACCAGATGCCGCAGTTCCGCGGTGTGGGCCGGTGCTTTGAGGACGAAGCGGCGGTCGTCGTGCGTCGCCAGCAGCTGCAAGACTTCCCGATAGCGGGCGTAGCTGGCGCCGAAGTCCTGCTCGGACAACCACTTTGCGTACTGCGGCAACCGCAGCATCGACGTGAAACCCCAGTTGCGCAGGTCGGTCCCCATCCCCAACACGCATTCCTCGGGCAGCGTGGGTCCCGACGGATGAACGAACGCCATATCGGGATTGAGTGTGTGCAGCATCAGGGTTGCCGGCGCGGTGATGAACGGGTCCGGGGGCGGTTGTGGGCCGGCGAACAGCCATGGGGCGACGAGTTCTGCGGGCAGCGGAGCGCGCAAACGTGGGTCGCTACCCAGCAGCCGGAACAGAAACGTCGTTCCCGTCCGCCAGCCACCGATGATGACGATCGGCGGGACGAGCTGTGCGGCAGCGACTTCGGGGTGATCGGCACGGTACTGAGCGATGGTGGCACCGGCGGTCAGTCTGCCGACGGCCAGTTGACGCGCCATTCGTATCCCGATCGCGTTGAGCCGCGCATCCTGGTGCGCTGACTTCAAGAACGCGTCCAGTCCGTTGCGCCAGCCGTCGGCGAACAGCGATTCGTCGCAGCGGCGCGAGGCCTTCTCGATCACGGCTTGCGGATCGAGGAGGTATCGCTCGGGATGCTCTGCGCGTTCCCGTTCGGCGGCCGCATAGATGGCGGCTGCCTCCGGGCTTCGTGCCGGGGCGCGCCAGCTCATCCGAGCTCACCGAGTGGGACGCGGCGCACGGTGGGCAGCTCCGGTTCGGTTGCCGGCTGCAGGAACCGCATGACGAACAGGCCGAAGGCACGTCCTTCGGTGTCGAGCCAGTCGTATCCGGCGACGTGCGGATCCCGGCCGGCGAGTACGAAGCGAAAGCGTCCGTCGGTGAGCGTGCTGGTCGCCCCGGTACGTGAAACGACCCGATGGCGATAGTCCAGCGAGTTCAGGAAACGGTTGTACAGCACGATGTTCCAATGCCGGCATGTCACCGATGGCCCCTCCACGACAAGCGCTTCGTCGGGTCCCAGCTGCCAGGCTCCGCGTAGATAGTGGATCCCGGGCTCGGTGAACGCCGCCCCGCCGACCATCGACGTCCAGTGACGTACGGTGTTGGGCGCCTTGAGGTCGTCGGCCACAGCGAACCCGAGCAGCGTGGGCAGCTGACCCACGAACGTGCCGACCCGAGACAGCTCGCGGTCCACGCGTCGCCGGTCGACCGGTGCCACGGCCGCACCGTTCAGCGCCTCGATGCGACACCACCCCGGACGGGCCGGACGAGTCTCGTCGTGGACGTAACGCACCCACACCGAGGTCGAACCTTCCGGCAACCGCAAAGCCACACCATCATCGGAGCTGTTGGGGGACAACGCGATCGAGAACTCACCGGCGGCGTCGGGTACCAGGTCGCCGCTGTCGATGCGCGCCACGGCGCTCGTCGTCGCGATATTCGTCCCGGCGTAGACCGTGACCGACTGATACACCGAGTCGCCGATGTTGCCGGTGATCCGGTACTCGCCGTCGTCGCGGATGTCGGTGATCCAGTAGCGGTAATCCGGATTGTCCATGAAGAACTTCTCGCGCCAACCGTTGAACGGCACGAGTTCGGGGACATCACGGTCGATTTCGACCCGTCCGAGCAGATTGTTCAGCGCCCGCAACAACGCGAGTTGAGCGTCGGCATCGTCTTCGGCAGCCGACATCGCTTCACTGGCAGCCGACAGCCCGGAAATCAGATCCCGCCAGCCGTCGCCCGAGCCGCCCGTGACCATCGGAAGCGAGTTTCGCTCAGCGGCACTGGCCTGTCAACGCGCGAAGAGCCCGCGTTCGGCGTGGCTGTCGTCGACGCGGACGCACTAGTCTTCGACTATGGCTCCCAAAAACCTGTCCCGCCTGTTCCTGGAATGGCCCGTGGTGCGGCAGTTGCGGTCCGGTGACGTGTTGGGCCGCGGTCCGGCGGTGACCTCCAAGCAGACCCGGGCGCTCACCCCGCGCACCGCCACGGCCGACCGGGTGGTGCAGAGCGTGTGCCCGTACTGCGCGGTCGGTTGCGGGCAACGGGTCTACGTCAAGGACGAGCGAGTCGTCCAGATCGAAGGCGACCCGGATTCGCCGGTTTCCCGCGGCCGGCTCTGCCCGAAGGGTTCGGCCAGCGAACAATTGGTGAACTCGCCGGGGCGGCAGACCAAGATGTTGTATCGGCCGCCCCGGGCCACCGAGTGGCAGTCACTGGACGTGGACACCGCTATCGACATGGTGGCCGACCGGTTCATCGAAGCGCGCCGCCACGCCTGGCAGGACATCGACAAGAAGGGCCACCCCCTGCGGCGCACCATGAAAATCGCGGCGTTGGGCGGGGCCACGCTGGACAACGAAGAGAACTACGTCATCAAGAAACTCTTCACCGCCGCGGGCGCCATACAGATCGAGAACCAAGCGCGTATTTGACACAGCTCCACGGTTCCCGGTCTGGGAACCTCCTTCGGGCGCGGCGGCGCCACTCAATCACTGCAAGACATGGCCAACGCGGACTGCATCGTCATCCAGGGCTCCAACATGGCCGAGTGTCACCCCGTCGGCTTCCAGTGGGTGGAGGAAGCTAAAGCCCGCGGCGCCAAGGTCATTCACGTCGACCCGCGCTTCACCCGTACGTCGGCGGTGTCCGACAAGCACATCGGGATCCGGGCCGGGTCGGACGTGGTGCTGCTCGGTGCGTTGATCAACTACGTGATCACCCACGACCTGTGGTTCGCCGACTACGTCATCGCCTACACCAACGCCGCCACGCTGATCAACGAGAAGTACCGCGACACAGAGGATTTGAACGGGCTGTTCTCCGGGTTCGATCCCGAAACGGGCCACTACGACCCCTCGACGTGGGCCTATGCCGAACACGAATCAGACGACGAACACGGCGCGAGTGCTTCGGCGCGCGCCGCAGGGGATGATCATGGCAGCGGCGGCCCCCCGCTGCGGCATGCCCACGTGCAACGCGACGAGACGCTGCAGCATCCGCGCACCGTGTTCCAGATCCTCAAGCGGCATTACGCCCGCTACACACCGGAGATGGTGCGCGACGTCTGCGGCATCAGCATCGAGGATTTCACCTACCTGGCGCGCGCGGTGACCGAGAATTCGGGACGCGAACGGACCACCTGTTTCGCCTATGCCGTGGGCTGGACCCAGCACACGCTGGGTGCTCAATTCATCCGCGCCGCAACGATTCTGCAGCTGCTGCTGGGCAACATCGGCCGTCCGGGCGGCGGCATCATGGCGCTGCGCGGCCACGCCACCATCCAGGGCTCCACCGACATCCCGACACTGTTCAACCTCCTGCCCGGCTATCTGCCGATGCCCAAAGCCGGCAGTCACGACACCTTCCGCGACTACGTCGAGGCGGTCGGACCCAAACAGCAGAAGGGTTTCTGGGCCGACGCCGACAGGTACCTGGTCAGCCTGCTCAAGGCGTGGTGGGGGGAGGCCGCCCGCGAGGACAACGACTGGGCCTACGACTACCTGCCGCGGCTGTCGGGTCCGCACGGTACCTATCAGACCGTGATGGCGATGCTCGACGACGAAGTCGACGGGTACTTCCTGCTGGGCCAGAACCCGGCCGTCGGATCCGCGCACGGCCGGATGCAGCGGATGGGTATGTCGCACCTGAAATGGTTGGTGGTGCGCGACCTCAACCTCATCGAGTCGGCCACGTTCTGGAAGGACGGCCCGGAGATCGCGTCGGGCGAGCTGAACACCGAGGACATCGAGACCGAGGTGTTCTTCTTCCCGGCGGCGACGCACGTCGAGAAGGCCGGCTCGTTCACCCAGACCCAACGCATGGTGCAGTGGCGGCATCAGGCCGTCAACCCGCCCGGGGACTGCCAGAGCGAGCTGCAGTTCTTCGTCGAGTTGGGTCACCGGATCCGCCGGCGCCTCGCCGGTTCGACCGACCCACGCGACCGGCCATTGCTCGATCTGACTTGGGACTATCCCGTCGACGAGCACGGCGAGCCGGACTCGGAGGCGGTGCTCGCCGAGATCAACGGCTGCCACCTCGCCGGCCCCGACGCCGGCCGACCTGTGTCCGGCTATCCCGAATTGCGGGCCGACGGCACGACGTCGTGTGGGTGCTGGATCTACGCCGGGGTGTACGCCGAGGGCGTGAATATGGCCGCGCGCCGCGCGCCGCTGGGCGGACCGAGCCCGAGCCAGTCCGAGTGGGGTTGGGCGTGGCCCGCCGACCGGCGCATCCTCTACAACCGTGCCTCGGCCGACCCCGACGGCAGGCCGTGGAGTGAGCGCAAGCGTTACATCTGGTGGGACGAGCAACGGGGTCGCTGGGTCGGCGACGACGTTCCCGACTTTCCCGAAGACCGCCCACCGCACGCTCGGCCCGACCCGGACGTCGGCGGGCCGGATGCGTTGGCCGGCGACGATCCGTTCATCATGCAGGCCGACGGGAAGGCCTGGCTGTTCGCGCCCAAGGGCCTGGTGGACGGACCGCTGCCCACCCACTACGAACCGCAGGAGTCCCCCGTCGCCAACCTGCTCTACCCGCAACAGCAGAATCCGTCACGGATCATGTTCCCGCGCAAGGACAATCTGTGGGCGCCCAGCGCGGGGGAGCCCGGCGTCGACGTCTACCCGTTCGTCTTCACCACCTACCGGCTCACCGAACACCACACCGCCGGCGGCATGAGCCGCTGGCTGCCGTACCTGTCCGAGTTGCAACCGGAGATGTTCTGCGAGGTCTCACCGGAACTGGCCGCCGAACGCGGTCTCGAACCGTACGGGTGGGCCACCATCATCTCGCCGCGCGCGGCGATTGAGGCCAAAGTGCTTGTGACAGAACGAATGTCACCGCTGGTGATCGGCGGGCAGACCATCCACCAGATCGGCCTGCCCTATCACTGGGGCGTCGGGGGTGACGCCGTCGTCAGCGGGGACGCGGCCAACGATCTGCTGGGTGTCACGCTGGACCCGAACGTGCAGATCCAGGAATCGAAGGCGGGGTCCTGTGACATCCGGCCCGGTCGCCGACCCCAGGGTGAGGCATTGCTGCGGCTCATCGAGGAATACCAGTCGCGCGCGGGGGTAACCGTCGAGACGGACAATAGGCGCGTCACCGACGCCGAGAGGGAGGGCTGATGGGCCAGCTGGCCGGGCCGACCGATCCCACCGCGGACGCGAGATGGCCGCAACCTCAGCCACGCAAGGGTTTCTTCACCGACACTTCGATCTGCATCGGCTGCAAAGCATGTGAGGTGGCCTGCAAAGAGTGGAACCGCAATCCGCTCGACGGCGACCTGCAGATACTCGGGTCGTCCTACGACAACACCGGCCAGCTGGGTGCCAGCACCTGGCGGCACGTCGCGTTCGTCGAGCAGGGGCGCGAGCGCATCGAACAGGCCCGCGAATCCGGGCGTGCGCTGGTCGATTTGGGGATGCCCGGGGTCGCGGGACGTCCGGACACCAGCCCGCCGGACACTCCGGAGTTTCGCTGGTTGATGGCGTCCGACGTGTGCAAGCACTGCACGCACGCCGGGTGCCTGGACGTCTGCCCGACGGGTGCGCTGTTCCGCACCGAGTTCGGCACCGTCGTCGTGCAGCACGACGTCTGCAACGGGTGCGGCACGTGTGTGGCCGGGTGTCCGTTCGGGGTGGTCGAACGCCGCAGTGACGGCACCTACACCACACCGGTCAAACGCTCCGAGCAGCCGGGGCACGAGTTCGTCACCGGTGTCGCCCAGAAGTGCACCCTGTGTTACGACCGGTTGCTCGAGGACCAGACACCGGCGTGCGCGCAAGCCTGCCCGACGACGTCCATCAAGTACGGCGATCACGACGATCTCGTCGCCCAGGCCCGCGAACGCGTCGCCAAACTGCACGCGCAGGGACTCACCGAAGCCCGCCTGTACGGCGCCAACGAGCACGACGGGGTGGGCGGCATCGGTTCGGTCTTCCTGTTGCTGGACGAGCCGGAGGTCTACGGGCTGCCGCCCGATCCGCGGGTGTGCACGACGGACCTGGTGACCATGTTCAAGCGCGCTGGCCTCGCCGGAGCGGGCATGGTCGCCGCGGCGGCTTGGGCATTCCTCGGGGGGCGCCGGTGACGACGTCGGAGTTCGACAGTCTGCGTCCGCCCGAACCCGCCCGCGGCCCGAAGCGTCGCCGTCGGGGTAACCGGCGCCGCCGCGACGAGTCGCTGATGGTGCCGGAGGCGGAGTTCAGCAGTTACTACGGACGCCCGGTGGTCAAGCCGGCGCCGTGGGGCCACGAGGTGGCGGCCTACCTGTTCCTGGGCGGTCTGGCCGGAGGTTCGGGCTTGCTGGCCGCGGGTGCGCAGCTCACCGGGCGGCCGTTGCTGCGGCGCAATACCCGGCTGTCCGCTCTGGCGGCGGTGGTGCTGAGCGCGGGTGCTCTGGTGTACGACCTGGGCCGGCCGGAGCGGTTCGTCAACATGTTGCGGACCATCAAGCTGACGTCCCCGATGAGCGTCGGGTCGTGGATTCTCAGCGCCTTCAGCGCCGGTATCGGCGTTGCCTCGGTGTCGGAACTGGATCGGCTGACGGGGTCGCGGTTGCCGCTGGGTGTGTTGCGTCCGGTGCTGCGGGCGGTGGAGGGGCCGGCCGGTCTGGAGGCCGCGGTGTTTGCCGCGCCCTTGGCGGCTTACACCGCGGTGCTGCTGTCCGACACCGCGACCCCGACCTGGAACGCGGCTTACAAGGATCTGCCGTTCGTGTTCGTCAGTTCGGCGAGCATGGCCGCGTCCGGATTGGCGATGATCACCACGCCGGTCGCCGAGGCCGGCCCGGCGCGGCGGCTCGCCGTCATCGGTGCGATCGGCGATCTGGTCTCCGCCCGGGTCACCGAGCACCGGATGGACCCGGTGACCACTGAACCGCTGCACCACGGCACGCCCGGGTGGATGCTGCCGTGGAGCGAAAGGCTCGCTATCGCAGGCGGTTTGGCCGCTTTGCTCGGTGGACGGCACCGCGGCGTCGCCGTGTTGTCTGGCCTTGCCCTCATGACAGCGTCGGCTTTCATGCGGTTCGGCTTCTTCGAGGCGGGCAAGGCGTCGGCGCGCGATCCGCGCTACACCATCGAGCCGCAGAAGCGGCGGCTGGCGGCGCGGCGCGCGGCGGGTATCACCGACGACTCGATCACGACGGCCGGTTAGCGGATCTGGATCCCCGGTTCCGTGACGGTGTGCCCGATCACCGCATAGCCGGGCACTTCGCCGACCACCAGCAGCCCACCGGAGGTCTGCGCATCGGCCAGCAGCAGCAGGTCGTCCTCGGGCACGTCGTGACGTAGGTGTGGCCGCACCCAGTCCAGGTTGCGTCGGGTGCCGCCGGAGACGAACCCGTCCCGCAGTGCCGCGCGGGCGGCCTCGAGCACCGGCACAGCCGCGCGGTCGACGACCGCACCCACGTTCGAGGCCCGGCACATCTTGTGCAGGTGACCGAGCAGCCCGAATCCGGTGACGTCGGTGGCCGCCTTTGCACCCGCCGCGGCGGCGGCTGCGGCGGCGTCCCGGTTGAGCTGAGTCATTGTTGCGACGGCTTCGGCGCAGACCTCGCCGGTCTGTTTGTGCCGGTTGTTGAGCAGGCCGGTGCCCAGCGGTTTGGTGAGGGTGAGCGGCAGACCTGGTTCGGCCGCGTCGTTGCGCAGCAGCTTGGTCGGGTCGGCGACGCCGGTGACGGCCATGCCGTACTTCGGTTCCGGGTCGTCGATCGAGTGCCCGCCGATCACCGGGCAGCCGGCTTCGGATGCCACGGCCAGCCCGCCGCGCAGCACTTCGGTCATCAGCTCGAGCGGGAGTTTGTCGCGCGGCCAGCCGACCAGGTTGATGGCGACCACCGGGCGGCCGCCCATGGCGTAGATGTCCGACAACGCGTTCGCGGCGGCGATCCGGCCCCAGTCGTAGGCGTCGTCGACGACCGGGGTGAAGAAGTCCGCGGTGGACAGCACCGCGAGGTCGCCGACCAGCACCGCGGCGGCGTCGTCGCCGTCGTCGAGACCGACCAGCACGTTGTCGCCGTGCTGGCCGACCAGACCGCGCACCGCTTCTTCGAGCTCGCCGGGCGGGATCTTGCAGGCACAGCCGCCGCCGTGGGCGTACCCGGTGAGCCGCGTCATGGGGCGAGCGTACGCGGGGGGCGGGTGGCTGCCGGGTTGGTCCGCCCGGGCGCCGAACGTGCGGCTGGCCGCACACCGGGCGCGAGGTCCCCGGGTGGACGGCCCGATTGTCCGACTAAATTCACCGGTGGAGGCGTTTGGGTTCCTGGTGGTCCCCCCGGTCTTCAAAACCGGTGAGATCGAGTATCTCGGTCTGGCGGGTTCGATTCCCGTCCGCCTCCGCGTACGGCCCCACCACGGAAGCAGGGACGAGCAGTGACGCAAACGGACCCGCGCCGGGCGATTCCCCGCACGGATCAGTTGCTTGCCCTATCCGCCGTGCGGGAGGCGCGAAATCGGCTCGGCGACAACGTTGTTCGCGCGATTGTGCGCGAGTTGCAGGACCGGGCCCGCCGCGGTGACCTGCCGCCCGATCAGGTGCAGGACGCCCTCGCGGCAGCGCTGGAAAGACACCGGACCACCTCGCTGCGCCCGGTGCTCAACGCCACCGGCGTCGTCGTCCACACCAACCTCGGACGCGCACCTCTGTCGGAAGGCGCGGTCGAGGCGCTGGTCGCGGCCAGCGGCTACGTCGACGTCGAACTCGACCTGGGCACCGGCACCCGGTCCAAGCGCGGCGTCGGCGTCCGCCAAGCGCTGCGCGACGCCTGCCCCGCCGCCGAGGACGCGCTCGTCGTCAACAACGGCGCCGCCGCGCTGGTACTGGTCACCACCGCGCTGGCCACCGGTCGCGAGGTGGTCGTCAGCCGCGGCGAGCTGATCGAGATCGGCGCCGGCTTCCGGCTGCCCGACCTGATCGCCTCCACCGGCGCCCGGCTGCGTGAAGTCGGCACCACCAACCGCACGCATCTGCACGACTACCAGACCGCCATCGGGCCCGACACCGGCTGCGTGCTCAAAGTGCATCAGAGCAACTTCCGGGTGGACGGGTTCACCGCCGCCACGTCGCTCACGGAGTTGCGAAAGTTGGCCGACGCCAACCAGATTCCGCTGATCGCCGATCTCGGCAGCGGCCTGCTGCAACCCGACCCGCTGCTACCCGACGAGCCCGACGCCGCCACCGCACTGTCCGAGGGCGCCGACGTCGTCACCGCCAGCGGCGACAAACTGCTCGGCGGCCCGCAGGCCGGCATCATCCTGGGGCGCGCTGAGATTCTCGGCCGCCTCGCACGGCATCCGCTGGCGCGCGCGGTCCGCGCCGACAAGCTCACGTTGGCCGCCCTGGAAGCCACCGTCCGCGCCGACCAATCCCCGGTGACGCAGGCGCTGCACGCCGACCGTGAACGGTTGCGGAGCCGCACCGAAACGCTCGCCGCCGCAGTGGGAGCGACCGTCGTCGCGCACGACGGACGCGTCGGGGGCGGGGGAGCACCCGGGGTGCCGCTGCCGGGATGGGCAGTGCGCCTACCGGAGTCGACGGGCGCCGCGTTGCGCGCTGGTGACCCGGCGGTGCTGCCGCGGGTGCATGACGGGGCCTGCCTGCTGGACCTGCGCTGCATCCCCGAAGCCGACGACGACAGGCTGCTTGCCGCGGTACGTACGGCGTTGGGTGCACAACGCTGAACACGACGCACGTGGTGGCCACCGCCGGCCACGTCGACCACGGCAAGAGCACCCTTATCCACGCGCTCACCGGCATGGAGCCCGACCGGTGGGAGGAGGAACGCCGCCGCGGCCTGACGATCGACCTCGGGTTCGCCTGGACCAGCCTGCCCTCGGGTCGACGAGTCGCGTTCGTCGACGTGCCCGGTCACCACCGGTTCCTCGGCAACACACTGGCCGGACTCGGACCGGCCCCAGTGGTCTGCTTCGTCGTGGCCGCCGACGAAGGATGGCAGGCGCAGTCCAGTGACCACCGCGATGCCGTTGCGGCACTGGATATTCGACACGGACTCATCGTCGTCACCCGTGCCGACCGGGCACCGGACCAAGGCGCCGAAGCTCTGGCGCAGGCCCGCGCGGAGCTGGCCGACACCGGTCTGCGCAACGCGCCGTCAGTCGTCGTCTCGGCGACAGCCGGCACCGGTTTGAGCGACCTGCGTGCTGCCCTGGACGATGTCCTGGCACACCTTCCGGCTCCGCAGACCAGCGCCCGGCTGCGGCTGTGGGTCGACCGGTCGTTCACCATCACCGGTGCCGGCACGGTGGTGACCGGAACCCTGTCGGCGGGCTCGCTGGCCGTCGGTGACCGACTCGAACTCCTCGGCAGCTCACGCGGCCGGGGCGTGACGATCCGCGGACTGCAGAGCTGCGGCGAACCGCATCCGAGGCTGGGTCCGGTGACCCGGGCGGCGCTGAACCTGCGCGGCGTCGCTCGCGACTCCGTCCGCCGCGGTGACGTGCTGGTCACTCCCGGCGCCTGGCCGAGCACCCGGACGCTCGACGTTCGGCGCACCACCGGCGGGCCGTTCACCGACGCGCCCGCGCAGCTCGTCGTCCATGTGGGCACCGCGGCCGTGCCCGCGCGGCTGCGGCCGTTCGACGGCGAGAACGCCCGCCTCACCCTGGACCGTCGGTTGCCGTTGGTGTTGGGTGACCGCCTGGTGTTGCGTGATCCGGGCAGCGCCCGGGTGCTGGGTGGAGCTCAGGTGCTCGACGCCGAGCCGCCCGCGCTCCGGCGGCGCGGCGACAGCGCCCGGCGCGCCGCGGCGCTGAACGGGTTGGACGCTGCCGGCGACGTCGGCCACGAGGTGGCGCGTCGGGGAGCGGTGCGGGCCAGCCACCTGCGGCGGCTCGGGCTGTCGCCTGGCGCGGTCCCGGAACAGGTTCACGTAATCGATGATTGGTGGATACACACCCCGACATATGACGCTTGGCAGCAGCGGTTGCGAGCGGCGATTCAGGATCTGGCCGCACGAGATCCACTGGCCGACGGCATCTCTCGGGGTGCCGCGGCCGATCTGCTGGCGTTGCCGGACGAGGCCCTCATCGATGCCGTCGCCCGGGACGCGGGTCTCGAACAGCACGCCGGCCACTTCAGAGCGACAGGCGCTCGCACCGACCTCGGCGCTGCAGAAACCGCGATCACCGAATTGGAAACCCGGCTGCAGGCCGAACCGTTCCGGGCCCCGGAAGCTCACGAACTGCAAGCACTGACACTCGGCATCCGTGAATTGGCAGCCGCCGAGCGCGCCGGAAGGGTGCTGCGGTTGCGTGACGGCATCGTGCTGCTGCCCAACGCGCCCGCGCTGGCGATGCGCCAACTCGCCCAGCTCGATCAACCCTTCACCACAAGCCAAGCGCGACAAGCACTTAACACCACCAGACGTGTCGCGATACCACTACTGGAACATCTCGACGCCCGCGGCTGGACCCGCCGAGTCGACGCCGGCCACCGCGAAGTCGTGCGCTAGCGGCGATACGCGGCTTAGCCAAACCGTTCGAAGAGCGCGGCGCCGTCGACGTCAAAGACAAGGATGTCATGCGCACCTGGCACCTGGTTGGTCGGCGGCAGAGTTAAATGCCTGCCGCGTCGGCGATTTCGCGTGCCCTGCGTACCCGTGCGTCGATCCAGCTGGTATCGGGAGTGCCAGCCGACGCCTTGTTCAGGGGATGGTCCAGCGCGCGGCGCATCACACCTTCGGCGATGATCGCCAGTTTCCACAGCCCCAGTGCGTGCCAGTACTGCAACGCACTCGAATCACGCCCCGTCGCTTCGAGATACAGCCGGGTCATCTCCGCGCGGTCGGGAAAACCCGGCAGCGTCGACGGCGCGTAGTCGCCCTGCAACGCTTCACCCGGCTCCGCCCAGTAGGTGAGCAGTGAACCCATGTCGGCCAACGGATCTCCCAGGGTGGACAATTCCCAGTCCAGGGTCGCCACGATCTCCCCGGTCTCCGGCGAAGTGATGAGGTTGCGCAGGTGAAAATCGCCGTGGACCAGGCTGATTTCGCGTTGTTCGGGTGCGGCGGCAGTGAGTCGACGGGTGAGGTCGTCGAGTTCCGGCAGATCCCGCGTCTTGGACAACTCCCATTGGCCCGTCCAGCGTTTGATCTGGCGTTGCGCATACGGCTTATGGCTGGCCAGGTCCGCCAATCCCACCTCGGCGAGGTCGACGGCGTGAATCCTGGTCAGCGTGCGCGGCAGGTCCACCGCGATCTGATGACGCTGCTGCGGGGTCAGCGCCTCGGCGACCTTCATCGTGTCGACGACCAACCCGTCGACGAACTCCATCAACACCAGCGGTGCGTCGCAGAACTCGGGATCGGTTGTGGTGGCAAGGATTCGAGGTACCGGCACATCGGTGTCGGCCAGGGCTGCGATGATGCGCGCTTCCCGCAGGACGTCGTGCGCTGACGCCAACAAGTGACCCAGCGGCGGGCGGCGCAGCACCCAGGCGCGCCCGGCGGCGTCCTCGACGCGATACGTCAGATTCGACTGACCCAGGCCGATCCGCTGGAACTGCAGAGGCATCTCGAACTCGATGCCCAGCGTGGTGAGCCAGCGGGCGACGGCGTCGGGGTCGAGTCCGGCGGTTCTTGCTTCGGAGGTCATGACGGTGCCTCTGCGCGGTACTTGCGCAATTCCTGGCTGGCGATGGCGCGCTTGTGCACCTCGTCGGGCCCGTCGGCCAGCCGCAGCGTGCGCAGATGCGCCCACGCCATCGCCAGCGGAAAGTCGTCGGTGACACCGCCGCCGCCGTGCACCTGGATGGCGCGGTCGACGATCTTCAATGCGATGTTGGGCGCGGCTACTTTGATCGCGGCGATCTCGGTGCGGGCCTCTTTGTTTCCCACGGTGTCCATCAGGTAGGCGGCCTTCAGGGTGAGCAATCGGATCATCTCGATGTCGATGCGGGCCTCGGCGATCCAGTCCCGGATGTTGGCATTGTCGCTGATCGGCTTCCCGAAGGTGACGCGGGATTGGGCCCTCCTGCACAACAGCTCCAGCGCGCGTTCGGCCATCCCGATGGCGCGCATGCAGTGATGGATGCGTCCGGGTCCCAGCCGGGCCTGGCTGATCGCAAACCCCTCACCCTCACCCTTGAGGACATCTTTGACGGGCACTCGCACGTCGACGAAGTCGATCTCGGCATGTCCCTCGCGGTCCTGGTAGCCGAAGACCGAGAGATTGCGCCGAACAGTGAGCCCGGGCGCGTCGATCGGCACCACCATCATCGACTGCTGGCGGTGCGGGGCGGCATCCGGATCGGTCTTACCCATCACGATCAGCACCTTGCAGTTGCGGTGCATGCCGTTGGAGGCGAACCACTTTCGACCGTTCAGAAGATAGTCGTCACCGTCTCGGACCATCGACATCTCGACATTGGCCGCATCTGAGCTCGCAACCGCCGGCTCAGTCATCGCGAAGGCCGACCGGATCGTGCCGTCCAACAGCGGCTTGAGGTAGCGCTCCTGGTGCTCTCCGGTGCCGAACAACGTCAGCACCTCCATGTTGCCGGTGTCCGGGGCGCTGCAGTTGCACGCCTCGGATGCCAAATGGCTACGCCCCATGATCTCGGCCAGCGGCGCGTACTCGAGATTGGTCAGTCCCGGGCCCCACTCGGGGTGCGGGTGAAACAGGTTCCACAGACCGCGCTTTCGCGCCTCGGCCTTCAGATCCTCCAGGATGGGCGGGTGGAAGTGCGGATCACCGGCGTCCCGCATCTGCTGGTCGTAAACGGCCTCGGCCGGGTAGACATGCGAATCCATGAACTCGAGCAGATCGGACTGGTATTGCCGGGCGCGATCGGAGATGTCGAACAGGGACATGAGGACCTCGGCCATCTAGGGAGACGGTGTGTTCTTCCCTTCCTACACCGTGCGCCCCTAATGGATGATGACGCCGCGAATGTTCTTGCCGTCGCGCAGATCCTGGTTGACCTGGTTGACCTGCGCGAGGGAGTACCTGGTCGTCACCAGTTCGTCGAGCTTCAGTCACGGATGGTCTTTTCGGTGAGGGTGAGCCTCGCACCGGAGACTATCCTTGATTCGGGCGGCACTCTGTTACCGGATGGATCGGGAGCCAATTTGTCATGACGCAGCCGTTTCCCGGGACTTCTATTGCACGTTTTCTGTCAACAGCATCGCCAGTTCATCGGGGGTTGTTTGCGCTCTCGAGCGCACAGCGGGCGTGGACGTTAGCCGAAGACGTCCTACACGGCGTGCAAAGTGAGGATCGCGAAGTTCTGCTCGGTGCACTCGATACATGCTGGTCTGTGCGCGACACACGGGATGTATCCACTCTGACCGCGTTGCTTCCGCCTCTCATGGCACGCCTCGTAGACGAGGACGACGAGTCCTACGGTTTTTATAACTCTGTCGTGAATGATGCGCTCACTTCAACGATTTACTCTATTCGCGCATGGGAGGACTCGACTGAGTCGCGCTCGAGCGCGCGATATGCGGCAGAAACTTTTTACAATCTGGTGGACATGCTCCTTCATCGCGACGAAGTCCGATATGTCAAAAACCTTGCTGCTGAGCCGATGATGCATGATGCGGCCGAGTGCATCGAACGGGATACGACGAGCGTGGGTAATATCACCGGACCAAAAGACAGTGCTTACTATCGCGACCTATGCATCGCTGATGGCCATCACATTGCGCGACTTGCCAGCGATAACTGAACTCCGCCGCCACTCGCGAGCCATTCCGAGAGTTGGCTGCTGCCTTCGCACCAAGGCATGGGGTGCGATACCAGCGTGAGTCGGACCGCGGGCTACTTCCGACGGCGAGCATTCGCTGGTGCCATTTCATGCTTGCTTGTGAACCGTTGGCGTTCATTGTGAAACTACGGCGTTGAGAGTGAGCTCAGGGCGGGATTTCGGCCAGATCCACACCCAGGCTTCACGCCCGACGCCCAGGCTTCACACCCAACGCCCAGGCTTCACGCCCGACTATCTCGGACCGCGGGCTACTTCCGACGGCGAGCATTCGCTGGTGCCGTTTCATGCTTGCGTGTGAACCGTTGGCGTTCATTGTGAAACTACGGCGTTGAGAGTGAGCTCAGGGCGGGATTTCGGCCAGATCCGCACCCAGGCTTCACGTCCAACGCCCAGGCTTCACGCCCAACGCCCAGGCTTCACACCCAACGCCCAGGCTTCACGCCCGACTATCTCGACCGGCGTGCCGCATACGTCTGGAGATAGGCGGTCAACAAACGACGCACCTCAGCCAGCACCGCTTCGTCACCGGCGGGAGACCCCCGAAAGGCGACGTCGAACAGTCGGTTGCCGGCCTCGAAGGCCAACTGCACGACAAGCTGAGGTGTGTCGGCGCGAACCAACTTCCGGTCGATCAGATAGCTCCAGAACTGCTTGGCCTGGAACTCGTCGAATTGCAGCGCCAGTTCGCTCAGCGTCGGGGTCCGACCGGCGAACCACAGTTGCAGGAAGTCGGGGTGCTCGCGGAAGTAGGCGAGGTAGGGATCGACGACGGCGTCGACGGCGTCGCCCAGGGTGCGCACCTTCGAATTGCCCACCGAGGCGGAGATCTGCGCATCGAGTTCGCGCAGATGACGTTGCACCAGCGCGGCGTCGACCTGATGCCGGTCCGAAAAGTAGTGGTACAGCGAGGCGGTCGGGATGCCGGCACGCTCGCCGATCGCCTTCAGCGTCGCGGCTTCGTAGCCGTGCTCGCCGAGCAGAAACTCGGCCGCATCGAGGATCGCCTGCACGCGTTCGATCCCGCGGCGCTGCACCACGGCCGGGCGGGCGGAATCATCGAACACGAGTCGAGATCGTATCAGCCGCCGATGGCTCGGCTCAATCATGTTGTGCGGTAACCGTGTTCGACAAAGACTCGACTCGTGCATTGACAACCGCTCATCGCAAACCTTAAAGTCGATTACGAATCGAGTTTGAGAAACTAGGAGCATGCCATGCTAGTCACCCAGCAAATGAAGCACGACCTGGCCACCGACGGCGCCATCGTCGTCCGCGGTCTGTTTCCGCCCGAACAACTGCAGCGGGTACGGGAGTGCTTCGATTACGGCATCGCGCACCCGGGACAGGCCAGCAAGGTCTACGAGGGAACCGACGACGAACACTTCAACGAGTACGGCAACCCCGCCAACATCGAGCAGTACCTGGCGCTCATCAAGGAACTCGAACTCGAAGAATTCGTTGCGTCCCTGTGGGATTCGCAGAACGTCTGGTTCCTCGGCGAGGAACTGTTCATCAAGTCCGGCGGCAAGGCCGGCCGCTCACCCTGGCATCAGGACACCGCCTACATGCCGGCCAACGGCCCCCACCTGCTCAACATCTGGATCAGCTTCGAGCGGATCCCGAAGGAGAACTCACTGGAGTTCGTGCGCGGCTCGCACCGCGGCGTCGAATACGACGGTACGTCCTACCTCGATCCGACAGATCCCACCGCGCCGGTCTGGGGTGCGGAGCACTTCCCCCGGCTGCCTGACATCGAGACCGAGCGCAAGCAGGACCCGACGTCCTGGGACGTCATCTCGTGGGACATCGAACCGGGCGATGCGCTGGTGTTCCACTCCGGAAGTCTGCACGGCGGCGCTCCGGTGTCGCCGGCCTGCCCGGTCCGTCACACCCTGGTGCTCAGGTTCTTCGGCGACAAGTTGTTCTACCGGCCGCTGCCGGAGAAGCGGGCCAATTTCGCGGCCGATCCGAGTTCCCTCAACGACCCGTCGCTGGTCGCGGGAGATCCCTACCACCCCAACTACTTTGCCCAACTGCGCTGAGTGAGGACCAAGCCATGAAGCAAATCATTCCGGAGTGGATGAAGCCGCTCTACGACACCCATCATTTCGCGCCCGCGCTGATCGACGGCGAGCACCTGCGGTGCTCGGGAATGATCGGGCTGCGACCGGATCTCAGCGTTCCGGAAGACCCGGCGGCACAGTTCACTCAGGCCTTCGAGAACCTGCGCGGACTTCTCGACGAGGCCGGTCTGACATTCGCCGACGTGACGGAGATCAACTCTTACCATGTCGGATTGCAGACGCACATAACGACTTTCACGACGGTCAAGGACGAGTTCATAGTCGCACCCTATCCGGCGTGGACGGCGGTCGGCGTCACCGAACTCGCCGTTCCCGGCGCGCTGGTGGAGATTCAGTTGACTGCGCGGATAACGCGGTAGCGGGCCGAGTTCCATTGCGCCGCGGTAGCGGAGGGGGCGGCGCACCAGTCCCCAGATCGGCGACGCGGGTCTGGAAGGGCGGCGGTGCGGGACGGCCTCGGGCACCGGCGCGTATTGCGTCATTGAGCGCCTGCTTGAACGACACGCCACGCTCCCGCATCAGTTGCTGCACCACGACGACCGTGTCGTCGTCCAGAGTTACGGTCGTGCGCATTGTGACAACATAGCGTCACCCCCAATGACAGCATGCTGTCATTGAGGGGCGTGGCCGCGAACGTGACGTGGCTGCGATTTTCCGTTCAAAATTTCGCAGTGGCGTCACGCTCGCGGCCAAGCCCGAGGGCGCGGCCAAGCTTGAAGCGCCGCCAAGCCTGAGGGCGCGGCCAAGCCCGAAGACGTGGCCAAGCCGGGAGCC
Organism: Mycobacterium sp. NGS59; assembly: GCF_059812345.1. NCBI lineage: Bacteria > Bacillati > Actinomycetota > Actinomycetes > Mycobacteriales > Mycobacteriaceae > Mycobacterium > Mycobacterium sp. NGS59. The sequence goes on along the minus strand of NZ_JCALCN010000009.1, from coordinate 159,336 downwards.
AAGCCAAGCTCGCCAGGGCGCGGCGTTACTCCCGCGCGTCGTCCAGCGCGTCGTTGAGTGTCTTGCTCGGCCGCATCACCGCCGCGGTCTTCTCCGCATCCGGGTAGTAGTAGCCGCCGATGTCGGCTTCGCTGCCCTGCGCCTCGTTGAGCTCGGACACGATCTTTTCTTCGTTCTTGGCGAACACGTCGGCGAGCTTGCCGAAGTGCTCCTTCAGTTCTTCGTCGTCGTCCTGATTGGCTAGTTCCTGCGCCCAGTACAGCGCGAGGTAGAACTGGCTGCCCCGGTTGTCGAGCTCGCCGGTCTTGCGCGACGGACTCTTGTTGTTCTCCAGCAGTTTGCCGATCGCCTGATCCAGAGTCTTGCCCAGGATCTTGGCCCTCGCGTTGTCCGTCTTGATCCCGATGTCCTCGAAGCAGGCGCCCAGCGCGAGGAACTCGCCGAGTGAATCCCAGCGCAGGTGGTTCTCCTCCTTGAGCTGGTGCACGTGCTTGGGCGCCGAACCGCCTGCGCCGGTTTCGTACAGTCCGCCGCCCTTCATCAGCGGCACGATGGACAGCATCTTCGCGCTGGTGCCGAGCTCCAGGATCGGGAACAGGTCGGTCAGGTAGTCGCGCAGGATGTTGCCGGTGGCGGCGATGGTGTCCAGGCCGCGGATCAGGCGCTCGAGGGTGTACCGCATGGAACGCACCTGCGACATGATCTGAATGTCCAGACCTTCGGTGTCGTGATCCTTCAGATAGGTGTTGACCTTATTGATCAGCTCGTTCTCGTGCGGGCGGTACGGGTCGAGCCAGAACAGCACCGGCATGCCCGAGTTGCGTGCCCGGTTGACGGCCAGTTTGACCCAGTCCCGAATCGGTTCGTCCCGCACGATGGGCATCCGCCAGATGTCGCCTTCCTCGACGTTCTGGGTGAGCAGCACTTCACCCGATTCGAGATCGACGATGTCGGCCACCCCGTCCTCGGGGATCTCGAATGTCTTGTCGTGCGAGCCGTATTCCTCGGCGCGCTGGGCCATCAGACCGACGTTGGGCACGGTGCCCATCGTGGTGGGATCGAACTGGCCGTTGGTCTTACAGAAGTTGATGATCTCTTGGTAGATGCGGGAGAACGTGGATTCAGGGTTGACGGCCTTGGTGTCCTTCTGCCGCCCGTCGGCGCCGTACATCTTGCCGCCGGCGCGGATCATCGCGGGCATCGAAGCGTCGACGATCACGTCGCTGGGGGAATGGAAGTTCGAGATCCCCTTGGCCGAATCGACCATCGCCAACTCGGGGCGGTGTTCGTGGCAGGCGTGCAGGTCCCGGATGATCTCGTCGTGCAGGGACGCCGGCAGTGACTCGATCTTGTCGTAGAGGTCGGTCAGCCCGTTGTTGACGTTGACGCCCAGCTCGTCGAACAGCTCTTGGTGCTTGGCGAAGGCGTCCTTGTAGAAGATGCGCACCGCATGCCCGAACACGATCGGGTGGCTGACCTTCATCATCGTCGCCTTGACGTGCAGCGAGAACATCACACCGGTTTTGTGCGCGTCCTCCATCTCCTCTTCGTAGAACTCGATCAGAGCCTTCTTGCTCATGAACATGCTGTCGATGATGTCGCCCTCGAGCAGCTCGACTTTCGGCTTGAGCTCGATGGTCTCCCCGCTCTTGGTATTCAGCACCATCTTCACGTTGCGCGCCCGGTCCAGCGTCATCGACTTCTCGCCGTGATAGAAGTCGCCGTGCTTCATGGTCGCGACGTGGGTGCGGGAGGCCTGTGACCACTCGCCCATGCTGTGCGGGTGCCTGCGCGCGTACTCCTTGACCGCCTTGGGCGCACGCCGATCCGAGTTGCCTTCCCGCAGAACGGGATTGACCGCGCTACCCAGGACGTTGGCGTAACGCTGCCGAATCTCCTTCTCCTCGTCGGTCTTCGGGTTGCCGGGGAAGTCCGGAATGTTGTAGCCCTTGTTCTGCAGTTCTTTGATTGCCGCGACCAGCTGCGGCACCGAGGCACTGATGTTGGGCAACTTGATGATGTTGGTGTCCGGATCCTGGGTGAGTTTGCCCAGCTCTGCCAGGTTGTCGGGCACGCGCTGATCTTCGTCGAGTTCGTCCGGGAACTGGGCGAGGATCCGGGCCGCGACCGAGATGTCACTGGTCTTGATCTTGATGCCGGCCGGCTCGGCGAAGGCCCGCACTATCGGCAGGAAAGCGTAGGTCGCCAGCAAAGGCGCCTCGTCGGTCAGCGTGTAGATGATGGTCGGCTGCTCGGCGCTCATGCGTAGTCTCCCGGCGTCAGTGTCGGTCGGATTGTGGAGGGCTCAGTTCTTCGTCAGCCACACCAGCGACCCTAACGTACGGGGCCGATCGGGGTTCGGGTCAGACGCTGCGACGTCACCTGGCTGACAGTCTCTGAACGGCCAGTTCGCGGAGCTCACCGGCCTTGATCTTGGCGTTCCCGGTGACCGCCACTTCGTCCTCACGGAAGAACAGCACGTGACGCGGCACCTTGTAGCTGGCCAACCGCTGCCGCAGGAACACCAACAGCTCTTCGGTGTCGATGGTCGCTCCGTCGTGCGGGACGACGCAGGAGACGACGAGCTCGCCGAGCTTGTCGTGCGGGACGCCGACCGTCTGCGCAACCCGGACCCCGGAGTGCGCGATGAGCGCCTCGTCCACCTCGCGTGGCGAGACGTTGGCCCCGCCGGTCTTGATGATGTCGGTGAGCCGGCCCTGCCAGAAGAGCCGGCCGTCGTCGTCGAGGTAGCCGCCGTCGCCGGTGGGGAAGAAGCCCTCCGAGTCCAGCGTTTCGGCCAGCGGGATGCCGATATAGCCGAGCATCAGCGTGGGTCCCTTGACGCCGATCTCGCCGGGCTCCCCGCGCGCAACGATCTGCCCGGTGAGCGGGTCGGTGATCTTCAGGGTCACCCCGGACAACGGCACCCCGAAACTGTCCCGATGGACATCGGGCGGGGTGTTGGCCGGGTAACCCGTTGTGATGGTGAATGTTTCGGTGTTGCCGTAGGCGTGGCCCGGCTCGTACCACTCGCCGGAGACCGTTGGATGATGCGCGATCGGGGTCTTGAAGTCCGCGAACCTGACGCAGCTCAGGTCCACCTCGTTCCAGTTCGGTGCGCCCTCCAATTGGGCCCATTGGTGCGGCCAGGCGAACGGGAAGTTCACCCGCTCGGCCTGCATCAACTCGAGCGCTCCGGCGGCGTCGAAGGTGGACTGCAGGACGAGGGATCCGCCGCTGGCCAGTGTCGAGCCGAGCACCATCGCGAAGTTGCCGGACCAGAAGAAGCCGTTGGCGGTCCAGCCCCGGACGCGGTCGTCGGGGGTGAAGCGGTACATGCGGCGGAACCGCCACAGCTGGATCGAGACCCCGCGGTGGGAGCTGAGGATTCCCTTGGGCTTGCTTGTCGAGCCCGACGAGAAGAACAGCACCGCCGCATCGCTGGGCAGCACCGCCGCGGCTGTCGCCTCGACGACTTCGCGGGGCTCGTCGTAGCCGGCGGCCAAGAACTCATCCCATGTCTCGATGCCGGGCGCCGCGTCGCCCACCGCCGCGATGCGGCGCAGGAACGGATACTTCGCCGATTGCAGCGGGCCCGCAACGCCGATCGCCGGCTCCAGCTCGACCAGAGTCGCCGCGAAGTCCTTGGTCAGCACCCGGCGCTCGAGGAGCAGCACCGAAACCGAGGAGGCCCGCAGCAGATAGTCGAGTTCGGCCGGCGTGGAGAAGGTGCTGAGGGTGACCGCCACCCCGCCGGCCAGCGCCGTCCCGAATACCGCGGCAAGCCATTCGGGCCTATTGGTCATCAACACCCCGACCCGGGCGTCCTTACCCAGTCCGCACCCGCGCAGCGCCTGCGCTACCTCGACCGCCCGTTCCCACAATTGCGTATACGTCCACCGGGTGACGTCGTCGCCGGCGTGCCAGACCAGCGCCTCGCGTTCGCCGTAGGCCTGCGTGACCTCGCGCAGAAATCCCGGCAGCGTCAACGTCCCGAGCCCGGGCTCCTCGGACAGCGGCGGCCCGGAGACGAGCGAAAGATTGTGCGCCGCTGGCGGTTCCGTATCGTCAACCATGGCTACAGCGGCAGCTCGACCTCGGCTGTGCAGCCCACCAGCAGCTCGCCGTTCTGATTGGTCAGACGCAGCTTGACCTGCACCAGGGGAACACCCCAGGTCGATTCCGCCTTCTTGTCGACGACCTCGGCGTCGAAGTAGGTCACGTCGCCCTCGAAGGCGGGGGTTCGGAAGTCGGCCTTGGAGTGGCGCACCATGCCCTCGTGGCCGGCCCAGTACGCCAAATAGTCGGTGCACCAGGCGCCCATCGTCGCGCCGTAACCGTAGGCGCGCGCCATGCCGACCTCGCTGGCCCGGTCGGCGTCGATATGCCCGCGCGACGGGCCGACGTACAGGCCGTCGCGCTTGCGGGGATCGATCATCGCGTCTTCCTCGTCGAAGGCGAAATCCTTGCCCCAGCCGGGATCCTGGTAGACCCACGGATCGTCCATACCGGGCGGCGCGACCCAGTGGAACGTCCCCCAGATGTTGAACAGAAACGCCCGGTATTCGGTGGTGAAGCTGGCGATGCTGTGCGGGCCGATCACCCGGCGCGGCAACGTATCACCGATCTTCACTTCGTCGAAGCGCGGCGAAACACCCGTCCGGTTGGACTCCAGCCAATCCCGGCGCAGCCGCTCGATCTCCTCCAGTTCGAGTTGGGTCCAGCGCTTGATCTCACCGAGCTGGCTTTCGAACATTCCCCGTTTGGTCGCTTCCTCGTAGAGGTAGCGGATCGCGGTGGAACGCTCCCGGGCGACCAGGGTGCCGTGCTGGTTGGTGTGGGTGGTGTCGCCGCGGGAAAACATCGTCGGGCCCGCGAATTTCGTCTCGGTCACCTTGTAGTCGTGAAACCGCCGCTCTTGGAACAGCTTGTCCCCGGGTCGCACCGGACAACCGTAGAACCACCATTCCTCACCACCGAAGATCAAGTGGCTGTTGGGAATATGGCCCACGCAGGCCGGCGCGGCGCCGTGCCCGTAGTCCAGGGCGACCGCGATGGACTGGGGCGCGACGATGCCGCCGAACTTCGAGTCACGGGCGAAGCGCTCGTCCCAGTGCAGCGGGTTCGGGTAGTCCATCGCCATCACCCAGCGGCGGATGTCGGAGGAACTACACGGGTCCCACAATTGGCCGCCGCCCACGGGTTTGCCGACCCGGTGCTCGACGTCGGACAGATCGAGTTGCGGACTGTGCTCGGGCATCTCAGCGCTCCCTCAGCGGTTGACGTCGACGACGATGCGCCCGCGCACCTTGCCGTCCATCAGTTCTCGTGCCGAGTCGATTGCCTCGCCCAGGCCGATCTCCCGGGCGATCGAATCCAGCGCCTGCGGGTCCAGGTCGCGTGCCAGTCGTTCCCAGGCTGTCAGGCGGCGCTCCTTGGGTGCCATCACGCTGTCGATGCCCAGCAGCGAAACACCCCGCAGGATGAACGGGGCAACTGTCGCCGGAAAGTCCATGCCCTGCGCCAGTCCGCAGGCGGCTACCGCCCCGCCGTAGCGGGTCTGCGCGCAGGCGTTGACCAAGGTATGGCTGCCGACGGTGTCGACGACACCCGCCCACCGTTCCTTCTGCAACGGTTTGCCCTTCTCGCTCAACTCGGCGCGGTCCAGGATCGCGACGGCACCGAGTTGCTTCAGGAACTGCTCTTCGGACGATTTCCCGGTGGAGGCGACCGGTTTGAATCCGGCTGCGGCCAACAGCGCGACGGCGACGGTCCCGACGCCGCCGGTGGCGCCGGTGACCAGGATCTCACCTGCATCGGGTGAAACCCCTTGCTGGATCAGAGCTTCCACGCACAGGCTGGCGGTGTATCCGGCGGTGCCGATCGCCATCGCCTGGCGGGTGGTGAACTGCGACGGCAGCGGCACCAGCCAGTTACCGTCGAGCCGCGCACGCTGAGCCAGTCCGCCCCAATGGGTTTCGCCGACGCCCCACCCGTTCAGTACGACACGGTCACCCTGCTTCCAGTCGCTGTGGTCGCTGTCGGTCACCGTTCCGGCCAGGTCGATACCGGCGACCATCGGAAACTTGCGTACCACCGGAGATTTGCCGGTGATGGCCAGCCCGTCCTTGTAGTTCAGCGTGGAGTACTCGACCTCAATGCTGACATCACCGTCGGGCAGCTGCGCCTCGTCCACCTCGGTGACGCCGACCGTCTGGCCGTCCCCGCCCTTTTCGATCAGAACTGCGGAAAACATCTGTGTCTCACTCCTTTTCGTCGGGTGCGTAGCCCAAGGCGCTTTTGACCTCCAGGTATTCGTGGAACCCGGCGTCGCTCCACTCGCGGCCGTTGCCGCTGTGCTTGTAACCGCCGAACGGTGCGTTCATGTCGAAAGCGTGATTGATCGTCACCCAACCGGCGCGGATCTTGCGGGCCACCTCCCGCGCCTTGCCCAGGTCGGCACCCGACACGTATCCGGCCAGACCGTAATCGGTGTCGTTGGCGATCGCGACGGCCTCGTCCAGGTCGTCATAGCCGAGGATGCACAGCACCGGACCGAAGATCTCTTGGCGCGCGATGGTCATGTCGTTGGTGACGTTCGCGAAGACGGTCGGCTTGACGTAGTAGCCGTTGTCCAACGAGTCCGGCCGGCCCGCGCCACCGGCGACCACGGTCGCGCCCTCCTCGATGCCTTTCTGGATCAGGCCCTGGACTTTCTCGAACTGCATCTTGGACGCCACCGGTCCGATTGCGGTCTTGTCCGCGGGATCACCGACCTTGACCTGCTCGGCCGCCTCCCGCGCGATGTCGATCGCTTCGGCCATCCGCGAATTCGGCACCAGCATCCGCGACGGTGCGTTACAGCTCTGCCCCGAGTTGGGCATCATGTTGCGCACCCCGGCGCGCACACTGTCCTGAAAAGCCGCGTCGTCGAGGACGATGTTGGGGCTCTTGCCGCCGAGTTCCTGCGTCACCCGCTTCACTGTCGGCGCGGCGTTGCGCGCCACTTCGACTCCGGCCCGGGTGGATCCGGTGAACGACACCATGTCGATGTCGGGATGGCTGGAAAGAGCCATGCCGACGCCCGGACCGTCTCCGTTGACCAGGTTGAACACCCCGGCCGGCACTCCCGCCGACGCGAGCACCTCGGTGAAGATGTGGGCCGAGTACGGCGCCACCTCCGACGGTTTGAGGATCATGGTGCAACCCGTCGCCAATGCCGGGTAGACCTTGACCGCGATCTGGTTGAGCGGCCAGTTCCACGGGGTGATAAGCCCGCAGACGCCGATCGGCTCCTTGAGGATCAGCGTCGCGTCACGCTGTTGTTCGAAGGAGAAATTCTTCAGCACGTCGATCGCCGTCATCAGGTGACCGATACCCAGCTGGACCTGCGGGCCGGCAGCCAGCGACGGCGGTGCGCCCATCTCCTCGGTGACCGCATCGGCGAGATCCGTTGCCCGCTTCTGGTATTCGGCGAGAATGGCCTGCAGCAGGTCCAAACGCTCTTCGCGGCTGCTCTGCGACCAGGAGGCGAAGGCGCGCCGGGCCGCGTTGACCGCCACGTCGACGTCGGCGGCCGAACCGAGTGAGATCTTTCCCGAGACCTGTTCGGTGGCCGGGTTTTCGACGTCGAAAGTGTTGGGCCGCAACGGGTCGACCCATTGGCCGTCGATGTAGAACTTCAGGTATTCACGCATGGGATCAGCCTTCCTGCTCGCGCATCACTGGGTGCCTTCGGCGTACCACGTTCTGAATTCGTCGTACTTGGGCATCTCTTCGGAGTTTGCCTTCGGGTCGATGCAAACATGAACCACGGCTGTCTTGCCGCTGGCGTAGGCCCGCGCGATGACGGGGCCGATCTCGTCCTCCTTCTCGACATACTCACCGTGGCAACCGAATCCCTCGGCGATCTTGTCGAATCGCACGTCCTTACTCCAGTGCACCCCGGGTTGCGCCGACGGCTGGGCGAACGTGCGCTTGTAGACGCCTACCTCCAGCCCCCACTGGTGGTCGACGCCGACCACGCACACCAGCGGAAGATTGTGCCGCGCAGCGGTTTCCAATTCGGCGATATGGAACAGGAACGCGGAGTCACTGGTCAGCAGCATGACCGGGCGCTTGCCGCCGTCGGCGACCGACGCGCCCACCGCGTACGGCAGACCGGTGCCGAGATGGCCGAAGTTCTGATTCCAGATCACGTCGTGCGGCTTGGCTTGCGAGTAGGTCCATTGGAAGATCACAGTCGCCCCGCCGTCGCGCACCAGGATGCCGTCTTCGGGGAAGGCTCGGGTCGCCTCGACGACGAAGCGGGCCGGATGCACCGGGGTTCGCCCGCTGGGCGCATTCTCCGCGAGTTGGGCGAGTTCTTCGGCGTCCTCCCGAATCCAGCGATCGAGGTCAGCGGAGGGCTGGCGCGGATTGTCGCGCAGCGCGTCGACGAGCTGGGGGACGACGCCGCGCAGGTCCCCGACCAACGGCACGTCGATTGGACGGTTCACACCGATCGCAACCGGATCCTGCTCGACCAGAATCCATTTGCGTTCGGCGTTGTTCTTCGCCCAGTGCCGCGTCCTGCCGTAATGGCTCGGCTCGCCGAGTTCGGTGCCGAGCGCCAGGCACAGGTCGGATTGCACCACTGCCTCGACAGCGGCCGGTGAGAAGCCGTAGGCGAAGGTGCGGTCCTCCAGCCCGGCGATGAACGATGTGCCGCCGGAAGTCTGAATCACCGGGCAGGCCATCAGGTCCGCGAGTTCCTTGACCGCCGCCCCGGTGCGGGAGGTGTGCACGCCGTGTCCCACCAGCAGGATCGGGCTCTTGGCCGCCCGGATCAACCGGACGGCTTCGTCGACCTCACCCGCTCCGGCGCCCTGGTTGACGAGGCGATACCTGTTGGGCGGCAACGGGTCGGCGACGTCGAGCTCTTCGAGGATCACGTGCGACGGGAACTCGATGTAGGACGGTCCCGGGGTACCGGACATCGATCGGCGGATCGCTTCGTGGACGATCTCGTCGGTCTGGTCGGCGTACTCGATCGAGCTGCTGTATTTGACCGACGGGGTGAACAGACCTTCCTGTTGCACGAATTGGATTCGGCCGCGGCGCACCCGCCGTTCGGTGATGCGGGCTCGCTGACCCCCGAGGAAGATCACCGGCGAGTTCTCCACCAAGGCGCACATCATCGCGCCGGCGATGTTGGCGACACCGGGGCCCAGGGTGCCGATGCACAGGCCGGGCTGGCCGGTCATCCGCGACACCGCCTCGGCCATGAACCCGGCGCTCAACTCGTGGTGCGGTGCCACCACCGACCAGCCACGCGCGTCCGCCTCGTGGAACATGTGCACGAAGTTCGGGTCGGGGATGCCGAAAATCGTGCGCACACCTTCGGCTTCGAACAGATCCAGGATCCGTTTGTACACGGGCACGGTCATGGTCAGACTTCCTTTCCTTCGCGGGCCGGGGGTACCGCCCGCTTGCGGGGGAGTGTGAACTCCCCATCGGGCAGGCCATTGGGGGAGTTGTTGCGTTTGCGCGCGCCGATTTCAGCGAGCACTTCCTCGGTGTGGGCGCCCAGTTCTGGTGCCGGGCCTGCAACGCGGCCGGGCGTCTGGGAGAACCAGGTGGGCACGCCGGGGAAACGCACCGGTCCGTGCGGGGTGTCGACGGTCTCGAACATGCCGACGGCGTTGAGGTGCGGGTCGTCGAACAACGCGCCGGGTTCGTTCAGCGGGGCGGCGGGGATCTCGAGTTCGTCGAACAGCCTCAGCCACTCACCGGTGGTGCGTTCCTTCATGGTCTCGGCCACCAATCCGTAGATGGTGTCGATCTGACGCGCGCGCTGCTCCAGCGTCGAGTACGACTCGTCGGCCCACGGGGGCCGTACCGAGTTCATGAACGCGTTCCAGTGCTTGTCGTTGTAGATCAGCGCGGCGACGAAGCCGTCGCTGGTGCGGTACGGACGACGGTTGGGTGCCACGGTGCGTGGATATACCGCCGGTCCCAGGGGCGGATCGAACAGCGCACCGTTGGCGTGTTCGACGAGCATGAACGACGCCATGGCTTCGAACATGGCGACTTCGACTTCCTGACCCGTCCCGGTGCGCTCCCGGTGGAACAAAGCCATGGTGGTCGCGTACAGCGCCGTCAACCCGGCGATCTTGTCGGCCATGATGGTCCCGACGTAGTCGGCCTCGCCGGTGAGTTGCTGCTGGACAGCCGGCAGGCCGCATTCGGCTTGGATGGTGTCGTCGTAGGCCGGCCGGTCACGGGCGGGTCCGCGACGGCCGTACCCGTAACAGTTGGTGTAGACGATCGCCGGGTTGATGGCGGCGACGTCGTCGTAGCCGAATCCGAGCTTGGCAATGGCTTTGGCGCGCATCGAGTGGATGAAGACGTCCGCGGTCTCGATCAGCATCCGCAGTTCCCGCGCCCCGGCGTCGGTCCGCAGGTCCAGCACGACACTGCGCTTGCCGCGGTTGACGTTCACGAACACCCCGCTCATGCCCGGTGCGGGGCCCACCGAGATATAGCGGGTGTTGTCGCCTTGTGGCGGTTCAACTTTGACGACGTCCGCACCCATGTCGGCCATGATCTGCGTGCAGTACGGCCCCATCACCATCGCGGTGAGGTCGATGACGCGGATGCCGGCCAGTGGACCGCTAGGTCGATTGGCGGCGACCCGCGGCGCCCGGCTATCGCCGCGCTTGCGATCGCCGCTAGGTCCATTGGCGGCGACCCGCGGCGCCCGGCTATCGCCGCGCTTGCGATCGCCGCTAGGCACGGCGCGCGTCCTGGACGGCCATCGAAAAGCTGTAGCGGATGTGCTCACCGTGCCCGTCCGGCACCACCGGGAACACGACCGGGTTCGACGTGTCGCGGATCGCCTCGATATCGGCGTCCACATCCTCGATCGACCACGACGGCCGATACACACCCGGCGCTTCGGCGACGACGGCCCTGGCTACCCGACCGGCCAACGCGATCAGCACTTCGCCTGTCACCGAACAGGACTCGTGCGCCAGCCAGCCCACCACCGGTGCCACGAGTTCGGGTTCCATTGGCGGATATGCCGACGTGTCGATGCCTTCGGCCATCCTCGTCACGGCCGCCGGCACGATCACGTTACTCTTCACTCCCTCGGCCGCCCCCTCCAGCGCGGCGACGTGGGACAGCCCGATCACACCGGCTTTGGCGACCGCGTAGTTGGCCACCCCGTGGTTTCCGTACAGCCCGCCGATGGACGACGTCAGGACGATGCGGCCGTAGCCCGCGGCGCACATCACCGGAAACGCCGGCCGCACAACATGAAAGGCCCCACGTAGATGGACGTCGAGCACCGCCTCGAAGTCTTCGTAGTTCATCTCTTTGAGCGATGCGCGGCGCACGATCCCGGCGTTGTGCACCAGGATGTCGAGGCGGCCATAGGTGTCGAGCGCCGCGTCGACGATCGCCTTACCGCCGGCTGCGGTGGCCACGGAGTCGGTGTTGGCGACGGCGTGACCGCCGGCCGCGACGATCTCGCGCACCACCTGATCGGCCGGAGCGCCGTCGGCACCGTCACCGGTCAGACCACCGCCGGGATCGTTGACGACGACCGCCGCGCCCCTGGCCGCGAGCAGGGTGGCGTAGCTGCGGCCCAACCCGCGCCCTCCGCCGGTGACAACCGCCACCCTGCCGTCGAATCGCAAGTCGGCCACCTATTCACCGAGAACCAGGCCGGAGAGGTCGCCTTGGGCGCGCCATTGCGTGAGGAGTTCGTCGAAGACGTAGAAGCCCGGCATGTAGGGGTCCCCGATTGCCGAACGAATGCCTTCACCACCCCCGCCGCCCTCGTTGTTGTAGTAACCGGGTGTGCAGGAGATCGCGAACTCCGATGCGTCGATGGAGGTTTCGCGGATCGTCTGGACCCAGTCGTCCTGGGCTTGCTGGCTCGGTTCGACGGTCGCCGCGCCGCGCGCTGTTGCCTCGGAGATGATGTAGGCGATGTGTTCGGCCTGTTGCTCGAGCATCGCGGTGGTGTTGCCGGCCACTCCGCCCTGGATGAAGCCGGTGAAGAACTGGTTGGGAAAGCCGCGGCTCGTCATGCCGTGCAGCGACTTGTATCCGTCGCGCCAGTGATCGAAGAGCGACAGGCCGCCGCGGCCCTCGATCGCGTCGAGCGCGTACCGCCGGCTGATGTCCGTGGTGATCTCGAAACCGCTGGCGAAGATCACGCAATCCACCTCGTACTCGACGCCGCCGGCGACGATCCCCTTCGGGGTAAGCCGTTCCACCCCTTTGGATTCCGACACGTCGACCAGCGTGACGTTCGGACGGTTGAAGGTCGGCAGGTATTCGTCGTTGGAGCAGGGACGCTTACACATGAAGCGGTAGTACGGCTTCAGGGCCTCGGCGGTCGCCGGATCCTCGACGACCTCCTCGACACGACGCCGCAGTCGCTCCATGACCTTGTAGTCCTCTTCTTCGCGGAAGGTCATGATCTGCTCGATGCTCAACGCGGTGGGATCCTCGGAAGCGGCGATCCGCGCGGTCAGGTTGCGCCCCAGTTCCGTCCAGAAGTCGCAGACCATGTCCGGTTCGTCGAACACCGCGCCCTCCCCGAGTGGCGACCAACGGTGGAAGTTACGCTTGCGTTCTTCCTGCCAGCCCGGCTGCAGTGCTGCCGCCCACTGCGGGTCGGTGGGCACGTTGCCGCGCAGGTCCACCGACGAGGGAGTGCGCTGAAAGACGTACAGATGCTGCGCATCTCGGCCCAGGTGGGGTACCAGCTGGACCCCGGTCGCACCGGTGCCGACCAGCGCGACCCGCTTGTCGTGCAGCTTGTGCAGTCCGCCGTTGGCATCCCCGCCGGTGTAGTCGTAATCCCAACGGGCGGAATGGAAGATGTGTCCCTGGAAGTCTTTGATTCCTGGGATGCCGGGCAGCTTCGGACGGTTGAACGAGCCCTGCGCCATGACCACGAACCGGGCCCGGATGTCGTCGCCGCGATTGGTACTCAAGCGCCACCGCTTGATCGACTCGTCCCAGCGCGCCTCGCGCACCTGGGTCGAGAAGATCGCACCGTCGTAGAGACCGAAATGCTTGGCGATGCGCTGGCAGTGCTGGTAGATCTCGGCGCCGTCGGCGAACTTCTTGGACGGGATGTAGTTGAGTTCCTCCAGCATCGGGATGTAGCAGTAGGCGTCGTTGTCGCACTGGATGCCCGGGAAGCGGTTCCAGTACCAGACCCCGCCGAAGTCTCCGCCCATCTCGATGATGTGGACGTCGTCGACGCCCGCCTTCTTCAGGTAGGCGCCGGCCAGCAGGCCGGTGATGCCGCCACCGAGGACCGCGACTTCGATGTTCTCGTCGATCGGCGTTCGGGGCGTCACCGGGGTGTGCGGGTCGACCTCCGAGAACTCCGAGAAGTCGCCCGCGAGTTCCAGGTACTGCTTGGACCCTTCCGGGCGAAGACGCTTGTCGCGCTCGATCCGGTACTTCTCTCGCAGCGCGTCGATGTCGATGTCGTCGGGGGTCCGCGTGGGTCCGCAGGTCTCGAATAGTGTCATTTGTCTCGAAGCTCCTGCGGTTCGCCGGTACCCATGTATTTCGCCAGTTGGTAGTGGAGGTTGACGGTGCTGCGTTCGCGGTACGGGTTGGGCTTGGTGCCCGGGAAGCCAAGGGATTTCATGCCCTGCTGTACCGCGGCCATGTTGGAGAAGTCCTGCGGCAGCACCGATCGCCACCTGGGGTCACCCACCGGGGTGTACTCCCACTCCGTCTGCGGCTCTTGACCTTTCGGGTACAGCTCGAAGACCGAGACCTCGAAGATGCATTTGTCGGGGTTGTAGCTGGGGTGCGGCCGCGCGCCGTAGCACAGCGCGCTGGTCAGGCCCTGCCCGATCTGGAAGTTCGGAAAGATCTGCCACGCGGTACCGGCCTGACCCAGGATGTCGGCCGGAATCGTCGGCCAGACCACGCCGCGCGCTTCGTCGTCTCGGCGTGCCGAGGCCAACCAGTGTTCGAGCACCTTGTCGGCCGGTGTCCCCTCGGGCAGTTCGTCCACCAGTCGCTTGGCGGCGTTCACCAGCGTCTCGGTGGTGGTGGCGTTGGTCTCCTCCATCGTGTAGATCTGCATCTCCGCGGTCGACACACGCGGATCGGTGCCGATGCCGAGGCGGATCTTGGACTTGGTGGCCTCCATGTCCTTCGGAGCGTCATAGCCGATGTTGCTGTGCCGGCCCTGCGCCTTGGCCCAGCCCTTGAATTCGCCGAACTTGTTGAATTCCGGGTGCGTGGTGAAAACGTGGTAGGTCTCGTTGAACGCCTCGAGCGCGACCTTCCAATTGCAGTCGAAGGACAGCCATTTGCGCCATTTGCAGCGCATGTTCTCCAGGCCGAACGGGTCGAGGATCTTGGCGGCGGGAAACAGGTAATCGGCCAGCGGCTCGCAGTCGGGGTCCATGTTGATCCACAACCAACCGCCCCAGGTGTCGACGCGGACCGGACGCAGTCGGGTGTTGTCGGAGGACAGCGTTCCCTGCCAGTCGTCTTGCTCGCGGATGTGGGTGCATGCCCCGTCCAGGCTGTAGCTCCAGCCGTGGAAGCCGCAGACGAACGATTTGCGGGCACGCCCGCGGGCGTTCTTGGCGCCCTCGGGGGTGTCGATCAAGCGACGGCCGCGGTGCATGCAGACGTTGTGGTGCGCGTGAAACTCGTGCTCGCCGGTGCGCACCACGATGATGGAGTCGTCGAGAATGTCGTAGGTCAGGTAGCTGCCCACGTCGGGCAGTTCTTCGACCCGGCCGACCTGCTGCCAGACTTTCCGCCACAGCTTGTCGCGCTCTGCTCGGGCATAGTCCGCGCTGATGTATGCGTCGACACCGATGGTCATCGGGGTCGAGAGTTCCTCAGCCGCAGCAGAATTCACGTCTTTCGCGACATCGGTCATCACATCCTCCTAATCGACGCGCGGAAGGATTCGTCTTTGAGAAACAGCGACGTGTTGTCGGCACCCAGATGGTTCCATTTGAGGTTGAGCCCGCCGTCGACGAGCAGCGTCTGCCCGGTGATGTAGCCCGATAGCTCCGAGAGCAGGAAGAGGATGGCGCCGGCCTGCTCCTCGGGGCGGCCCCGCCTGCCCATGGCGATCGCCCGCTGATCCCGTTCGGGGTCCGCTTCGGTGTAGGTGCGCGAGGCCGCGGTCTCGGTGACCCCCGGCGCGACCGCATTGACCCGGATGCCCGACGGTGCGAGCTCGACAGCCATCGTGCGTGTCATGGCGACGACCGCGGCTTTCGCTGTGCCGTAGGCGATGTGGAAGGGCGCGCTGTTCATGCCGCTGATCGACGAGATCGACACGATCGATCCGGGTAGCTGCTGCGCAACGAGTTCGGCTGCGACGGCGCGGCTCATGAAGAACGCCGTTTCGAGGTTGTCGGTGAAGATCTGGCGCCAGTCGCTGCGCGCGACCCGGGTGGACGGCATCCACGTCGATGGCGCGGCGCCGCCGGCGACGTTGACCAGACCGTAGAGGCTGCCGTCGGTACGCCGCGCCTGCTCCATGATCGACTCGATGCCTTCGTCGGTGGACGCGTCGGCCGCGACAGGGATGACCGCGAGACCTTCGCGCGCCAGCGGTGCGACGTGCTCGTCGAGGTTTTGCTGCGATCGGCTGACCGCGATCACGGTGGCGCCCGCACGGGCCGTCATCGCGGTCACCGTGGTGCCGATACCGCCGCCGCCGGCGCCGGAAACGACCACGATGCGACCGTCGAGTCTGAGGAAGTCGTCCATACCTGCTTCCGTTGCTGCGGCCGGAGCAAAGTCGCCGCCGCCATTTTGTCCGGACAAAATATGGCATTCTGTCTACACGAGAACACTATTTCGATCGTGAGACGGGCCTGTCAAGATGAGGGCAGCTGCTTGCGCAGCTATTGTCTGGACTAGCTGCATCTTGATAACGTCCCGACGACGCACGTGTTTCGAAGCGGAAGGATCCGGGCGGGACCATGGCTCTGATGGCGCAGCCCTCGCGGTACGCACTGGCGCACCCGGTCGAAGTCGCCGAGGGCTGGCGACTCGAACGGGTCACCCCGCCGAGTCGTCTATTCGGCGCCAACGGTCTGCGAACGGGCCCGGACGGCCGCATCTACATCGCGCAGGTGACCGGCAGTCAGATCAGCGCATTGGATCACCGCACCGGACTGGTCACAACGGTCAGCGCCAAGGGTGGCGACATCATCGCGCCCGACGACGTCGCGTTCGACAACAACGGGAACCTCTATGCGACCGAGGTGATGGACGGTCGGGTGAGCATGCTCGATCCCGCCGGGCGAACTCGTCTGCTGCGCGACGATCTTCCGTCGGCCAACGGCATCACCGTCTATCGGGACCGGTTGTTCATCAACGAGTGCCGGGAAGGTGGCCGGCTGCTGGAACTGGATCTCAACGGCGGCCCGCCCCGGTTGCTGTTGGAGAACCTGCCGATGCCCAACGCGATGGAGGTCGGTCCGGACGGACTGCTGTACTTCCCGGTGATGGGCGCCAACGAGATCTGGCGTGTCGATCCGGAGGGCGGCGAAGCGCAGGTTGTCGCAGGTGATCTCGGTGTGCCCGACTCGGTGAAGTTCGACGCGCAGGGCTTCATCGTGTCGACCCAGGTGGCCAGTGGGCAGGTGCTGCGCATCGATCCGCGCAGCGGCGCCAAACAGGTGCTGGCCCAACTCAATCCGGGCCTGGACAACTGCACCTTCGTCGACGACAAGCTGCTCGTGTCCAACTTCACCGGCGAGATCACCGAGCTGTCCCCGGACGGTGGGATGCGGATGGTGTTGCCGGGTGGCCTGAACTGGCCGCTGGATCTGACCGTCGGCCACGACGGGCGGCTCTACATCGCCGACGGCACGTACTTCTACGCCGCTGAGCCCGGCGGATCTCTGCAGACCGTGGCGATGCTGTTCAGTCCCGGCTATCCGGGATTCCTGCGCGGCGTCGACGTCAGCGGACCCGGTGAGTTCATCGTGACCACTTCCATCGGACAGGTCACCCGCTACCGACCGGCCGCGAACGAAAGCGAAGTACTGGCCGAGGGTTTCGACCAACTCTATGGTGTCGCGGTCGTGCCGGGCGGGGTGATCGTTGCCGAGTTCGGCACCGGGCGGGTGCTGTCCGTGCGGTCGGGACACACCGAGGTGCTCGCGACCGGGTTGCGCGAGCCGATCGGGGTCGCGATCGGCGCCGACGGCGCGTGTCTGATCGCGGAGGCCGGCGCCGGGCAGGTGGTGAAAGTCGGTGGTCTGAATGCCGAGGCCGTCGTCACCAATCTGCAACGCCCGGAAGGCATTCTGGTGCGCGACGGTGTGTTGTACATCGTCGACTCCGGAGCCAAGCAGTTGATCTCCTACGATCTGCAGACCAATGCGCGGCGCACCCTGGTGTCCGGCCTGCCGGTCGGACCTGCGCCGGGTGTGGTCGCCAAACCGTTGAAGGGCATGCCGCCGTTCTCCGGACCCCAGGGACCCTTTGCTGGCATCGCGGCCGCGCCCGACGGCACGTTGTTCATCTCGGCCGACGCCGACGGCAGCGTACTGGCCCTGCGTCCGTCACCGGACGGGCCGTGATGTCCCAAGCTATCTCGAACGATCACCGTTATCTGCAGATCGCGCGCACTCTGCGCAAGGAGATCGTCGACGGTGTGTATCCGGTGGGCTCGCAGCTGCCGACCGAGCAGCAATTGTGCGAGCGATTCGCGGTCAGCCGCTACACGGTGCGCGAAGCGCTGCGGCGGCTGCGTGAGGACAACCTCGTCGCGTCGCGACCACGCGCGGGCACCCGCGTGGTACCCCGGGCGACGGCGAGTTCCTATGCGCAGGACGTGATGTCGATCGACGACCTGCTCGCCTTCGCCTCCGGTGCGCAGCTCACCATCGAGTCCAACGCGATGGTGACAATCGACGACGAGCTTGCCGGCCGCACCGGACTCGACGTCGGCACGCAGTGGCTGTCGGTGCGCGGCTACCGGCAGGCCGACGACGCGTCGGTGCCGCTGTGCCGGGCGGAGTACTACATCAACCGGGCATTCGCCGCGGTCGGCAGGCTCCTGCAACGACACACCGGCCCGGTTTTCCCGTTGATCGAGGACTTGTTCGGCGTCAGTATCGCCGAGTTGCAGCAGGAGATCGCCGCCGTGCTGCTGCCACCCGAGGAAGCCGGCCCGCTCGGCGTCGAGACGGGAACGGCTGCGCTGCAGATGCGGCGCACGTACAAAACCTCGGACGGCGAGATCGCGCAGGTGACCGTCAACACGCACCTGTCGTCGAGCTTTCGGTACGCGATCACCATGCGCCGCGTAACTGGATACGCCGGTTGAGGTGACGGTCCGGGCGCATCAGGACCCGGCCCGCGCGGCGGAGGCATACCGGCGCGGGCTGTGGGTGCATACCACGCTGGCGGACTCGATCCGCGCTGCCGCGGCCAGCTCGCCCCAGCGAATAGTATTGGTGGACAACGATATCCGGCTGGACTGCGCGACGCTCTACGACCAGGCGACCACCCTGGCGGGCGCGCTGCTGTCCCGCCTGCGGACCGGCAGCGTGGTGTCGTTCATGTTGCCGAACTGGCACGAGGCCGCCGTGGTGTACTTGGCCGCGACGCTGGCCGGGATGGTGGTCAACCCGATCCTGCCGTCGCTGCGGGATCACGATCTGCGGGTGATCCTCGAAGACGTCGGGGCTGGGATGATCTTCGTCCCGGGCCAATTCGGCGGTCACGACTACGCGGGGATGCTTGACCGGGTGGCGGGCGCGATGAGCTCGCCCCCCGAGGTGGTGGTGGTGCGTGGGGAATCCGGCTCACACACATCGTTTTCGGCGGTGCTGCAGCGAAACGATCCCGAACCGGAGCCGCTACCGGAGCTCGACCCCGACGCCGTGCGCCTGGTGCTGTACACATCAGGTACCACCGGACGCCCCAAAGGTGTTCTGCACAGCCACAACTCGATCCATGCGCTGATCCGCCAGATCCGCGAGGCCTGGGCCGTCGAGCCGGGCGACACCTTTTTGGTGCCGTCCCCGGTCGCGCACATCGGCGGCTCGATCTACGCGTTCGAGTGCCCGCTGCTGCTGGGCACCACCGCGGTACTGATGGACAAGTGGGATCCGGCAACGGCGTTGGCGCTGATGGACGGTGAGCGGTGCACTCACATGGCCGGGGCGACACCTTTTCTGCAGCAACTTCTGGCGGCCGCCGACAGGACCGGCAACCGCCTGCCCCATTTGCGGGTGTTCATCTGCGGGGGTGCCGCGGTGTCACCGACGCTGATCCGCCGTGCCGCCGCTCATTTCGAGCGGGCGGTGATCACCCGGGTCTACGGTTGCACCGAGGTGCCCGTCGCGACCGTCGGCGCACCGCGACCCGACGAAGCGGAGTACGCCGCAGACACCGACGGACGACCCGGCATCGCCGAGATCACGCTCGCCACCCACCCCGCCGCGCCAGCAGGCGAAGGTGAGATCTGTCTGCGCGGTCCGCAGATGCTGGTGGGTTACCGGAATCCGGAGGACGACCGCGACTGCTTCGACGCCGCCGGGTTTTTCCGCTCCGGCGATCTGGGCCGTTGGGTCGAGGACCGGTACCTCGTCGTGACCGGTAGGGCCAAGGACATCATCGTGCGCAATGGCGAGAACATTTCGGCCAAAGAAGTCGAGGACTGGCTCATCGGCCACGACGGCATCGCCGAAATCGCGGTCGTCGGGGTTCCCGACCAGCGCACCGGGGAACGGGCGTGCGCGGTGATCGTGCCGGCCGGCCCGCAACCGCCGGACGTCGCAAGTCTGGGGTCGATGCTCGAACGGATGGGTGTCGCGAAATTCAAAGCACCGGAACAGGTTTTCATCTGGGATGCGTTGCCCAAAAACGATGCGGGGAAAGTTCTCAAGCATCAGATCAGAGCGGTGCTGGTGCAGAAGGATGGCTGAGATGCAGGTCGCAATCGTCACGGGAGCAAGCAGTGGCATCGGTTTCGGGTGCGCGACGAAACTCGCCGAGATGGGAATGGCGGTCCTGGGTACCGGGCGCAGCGACGAGCGGTTGGCGGAGCTGGAGGACGCCATCGACGATCCACACCGGGTCGCGACGCTGGCTGTCGATCTGACCGACGACGACGCACCGCGGCGCATCGTGGAACGTGCGGTAGATCGGTGGGGCCGCATCGATTTCCTGGTCAACAACGCCGGGGTGGGCAGTCCCAAGCCACTACACGAAACCGACGACGAAACGCTGGACTATTTCCTGGATCTGATGCTGCGTGCCCCGTTCCGGTTGGCCCGCGACGTGCTGCCCCACATGCGGGCCGGAGCGGCGATCATCAACGTCACGTCGACTTTCGCTGTCATCGGTGGTCTCCGCGGCGGCGCGTACTCCGCTGCCAAGGGCGGACTGACCGCGCTGACCACCCACATCGCCTGTCAATACGGGGCGTCAGGCATTCGTTGCAACGCGGTCGCGCCGGGGGTGACGGTGACGCCGATGACCGAAAAGCGTTTGGAAGAACCGCGATTCCGCAAGATCAACACCGAGATGACGCCCCATCAGCGGCTGGGCAGCATCGACGACATCGCCAGCACCGTCGCGTTCCTGTGCTCACCGGGGGGGAGTTTCATCAACGGGCAGACGATAGTCGTAGACGGCGGCTGGAGCGCGACGAAGTACCTCTCCGAATTCGCGCTGACATCGGAGTGGATCGCCCGCTGACTCACAGGTCGCCAAACTCGATGATGCCGCGGATGTTTCGGCCGTCGCGCAGGTCCTCGAAGGCTTCGTTGATGTCGTCGAGCCGGTATTGGCGGGTGACCAACTCGTCGAGTTTCAGGGTCCCGGCGCGATACATCGACAGCAGCTTCGGCACGCTGGTGCGTGGATTCATCCCGCCGTAGAGCACCCCTTTGAGTTGTTTGGCCGACAGCACCATCTCCTGCAACACCAGCGGCACCAAGGGTTCGCTGTACGGGGTGATGCCGGTGACCACGCACGTACCGCCCTTGCGCAGCAGCCGCATCGCCAACGGGATCAGGTCCACATGCACCACGCCGGCTGTCACGATGACGCGGTCTGCCATCACCCCGGCGGTGAGGGCTTCGGTGAGTGGGATCGCCTCCTCGCAGCTGGCGACGGTATGCGTGGCGCCGAAGATCTTGGCCGAATCCCGCTTGGTGTCAACGGGATCGACTCCGACGATATAAGTTGCCCCCGCGGCGCGCGCACCCTGCAGCGAGTTCATCCCGACACCGCCGGTGCCGATGACGACAACGGTGTCACCGGGCTCGGTGCCCGCCGACACCGTCGCTGAACCCCAGCCGGTGCTGACGCCGCACGACACCAGCGAGGCGGCGTGAAAGGGAATCGCGTCGTCGATCTTGATGACGGACCGTTCGGACAGCACCGCGTATTCGGCGAACGTGCCGAGTTGGCCGTAAGCCAACAGCTTTTCGCCGTCGAGGTGCCGACGACAGGTTCCGTCCGTGGGCATCTCTTTAGCGAACAGGCTGGCGCCGGCATCGCAGATGTAGCTCTGGCCGTTGACGCAGAATCGGCAATTTCCGCATGCGGGGATGAAAGACATCGCCACCCGGTCCCCGGGCTGCACCGTCGTCACGCCGGGACCGACCTCTTCGACGACGCCAGCGCCTTCGTGACCACCCAACAGCGGAAACCAGTCCGGCGCGACCATTCCGCTCGCGGCCAGCACTTCCGGCGTCGGCACCACATCACCAGTGATCAGGTGGTCATCGGAATGGCAGACACCCGCGACGGCCATCCGCACCAGGACCTCACCGGTGCGCGGCGCGCCGAGATCGATCTCGACGATCTCCCAACGCTCACCGACCCCCCGCAGCACAGCGGCACGACATTTCATTGCATCCTCCGTGGTGACGTGAGGCTCAACCTACGCGCCGGTGCGCACACCCGACACAATGACCCAATGCTGGCATCGGGTCTCCGCCAATCCTTGTTGATCGCTGCGCTGCTTCTCGCATTGACGGGCTGCGCCGGCAAACCTGCGGCCAGCCGGCCCGCGCCGCTCGCCCCGGGTGACATCGCCGGTCCGGTAGAGATCGGCAACGGACGCCACCTTTATCTGGAGTGCCGCGGCCAGGGCACCCCGACGGTCATCCTGGAATCCGGCTACCACAACTCGTCGGATCCGTGGAGCAAGTCCGACGCGACCGCTCCGGCGACCGGTCCCGCGGTGCTGCCCACGATTGCCCGCGAACATCGTGTCTGTGCCTACGACCGGCCCGGTACGTTGCGCTTCTCCGATCCGCCCGTCGTCGTCGACAGCAGCTCACCTGTGCCCATGCCGCGCACCGCACGCGACGTGGTCACCGACTTGCACACGCTGCTCGACGCCGCGCACGTGCCGGGCCCGTACGTGCTCGCCGGGCACTCGCTGGGCGGCCTGTTCGCGCGGTTGTATGCCCAGACCTACCCGGACCAGGTGCGCGCGGTGGTGTTCGTCGACGCGTTCGGCATCGAAATCCCCGACCTGATGGGACCCGACTGGCCCGACTATCGGCGCGAACTGGACGCACCGCCCCCGCAGATCGGGGACCCGAAGTGGTTCGAGGAGATCGACATCGACGCCAGTGTCGCCCAAGTCGCCGCGGCAGCGCCGTTCCCGGCCATCCCCACCGTCGTCCTGACCCGGACCGAACCGTTCCTGATCCCGCCGGACCTGCCGGCCGACAAAGCCGCCAAGCTCGAGCAGGCCTGGCGCGACGCCACCGCCAAACTCGTCGGTCTGCGGCCGCAGACCCCCCACGTGCAGGCCACCGGCAGTGACCATTTCGTCCAGATCCACCAACCCGACCTCGTCGCGGCCGCCGTCGAGCTGGTGATTCAGCGGTCCGGCACCAACCGCTGAGCGGCGGCATGCGTGCCGGCGCGCCGGCCGCCGAACACGCAGTCGGCCAGCGACAGTCCGCTGACGTAGGAGTTGGAGCAGATCCCGGTCGCGGTGCGTCCCGCGCTGTACAGGCCGGGAATCGGTGCGCCCGATCCGTCGAGCACCGCTTTGGTGGTTTCGTCCACCCGGATACCGCCAAGGGTCAGCATCGGGGTCGGATTGAACAGATTCGGCCGGATCGAAATGTTCAGCAGGGTGTACGGAGGCGTGCTGATGCGGCGCACGAAATCGCTTGGCTTCCCGGCGGGATCCGGGTGGCCGGCGTCGAACGCCTGGTTGTGCGCATCGACGGTGGCTGTCAGTCCGTCGGGGTCGATGCCGGCGCGTTCGGCGACCTCGCGCAGTGAAGCGCCTTTGGACGACGAGAGCAGCATCTGCGCGGCGGATTGCCCGCGCTGAAACCACAACGGTTGCGAAATCATCTGCCGCCGTGCTTCTTTCATCAGATCAGCGTCGGCCAGAATCCAGCCCTTGCCGTCGTGGTGCCGCACCATGGCGTGTCCGACCGCCGCGCCGTAGCGGGTCTCGTCGATGATGCGCCGGCCCTGCTCGTCGACGATGATCGCGCTGATGAAAGCGCTTGGCGGCGTGATGAATCGCCACGCCGAGACATTGTCCATCCGCTCGGTGACGGCGCCGGCGCTCTGCGCCAGCGCGATGCCGCTGCCGTCGTCACCGCTGGTGCCGAGCTGCAGACCCCCGGCGTATTGCGGCGCGTACCGCTGGATCCACTCGGTGTTCGCCATATAGCGGCCGGCACAGAGGATTACGCCGCGTCGCGCTTCGATCTGTATCGGGCGTGCGTACCGGCGCTCGAGACCTCGCAGCCGTCGTTCCATCTGAGTGCGCAGCGGCGGGTAGTAAATACCGGGTTTGGTCGACAGCGCGGCCAACCGGGAGTACACCTGCCGGATGCGGGGCGGCGCATCGCGCATCGTCATGGCACGTATCCCGGTCACCCGGGCGGCCGAGTCCTGCACCAAATCCGTGACCGTGGTGTGCGGATGGAATTGAACACCCAGGGCCAGTGCGGATCTCGCCAGCGGCGCATACAGCTCCTTGCCGGAGGTGCCTTTGCCCTTCACCCGGTGTCCCCGCTGGACGGGCGGGGTGCGGCTGCGGAAGGCGCCGGCGTTCTCACTGCCGGAGTGGTACAGGTAGTAGCGGTTGTTCGGGTACGACGTCTTGTAGGGGCACAACGTGGAGTCGAACGGCACGCCGCGTTCGCTGAGCCAGCGGATCATCTCCGGGCTGCCCGCCACGAAGGACTCCAAGGTTTCGGGACTGACGGCATCGCCGACCTCGAGGCGAAGGTAGGCCAGCATCTGCTCGGCGGTGTCCTCGACGCCGGCCTCTTGCTGAACCCAGGTACCGCCGCCGGCGTAGATGATTCCACCCGAAATCGCGGTCGAGCCACCGCCGTTGGCGCGATCGACGGCGACGACGTCGGCGCCTTCTTCCCGCGCGGCGATCGCCGCGCACGTTCCGGCCGCCCCGAAGCCGACCACCACGACGTCGGCGGATTCGGACCAGCGCCCCTCATCCCTCATGATGGTTCCACCGAAAACCGAAGGGCCGCCGCGGGACTGGGGCCGATCGGATCATGGGTGCCGACGTTGGTCCTGGTGACGTTCACGGCGCCGTCGCCTTTGCCGACGGTGAAGTCCTGGTGCGCGTCGAGCTGCAACTCGAGTTGATAGTTGACGATCTGCCCGGCCTTGAGGTCGAACGGCGGCACCAGCGTCTGCAGCAGGAAATCCATTCCGCCTGCCTGCCGGTTGTAGGGAGCGACGACCCACTTGTTTGTGTTCGGGTCGAGCATGCGCAACGACCCGAGCGGCATCATGTGTTCCTCGGGTGAGCCGCAGCCGCAGTGACCCAGGGACACCACCAATCCGATCTGGCTCATGTCGGCCGGGGTGGTGTTGAGCAGCGCGACGTTGAATGACAGCGGCGGCCCGCCCGGTCTGATGGTCGTGTCGCCTTGCGGAGCAAGGGTGATGGACAGGCCGTCGGCCGTTCCGTGGCGCCTTGGCCCTTCGGGTGCGGGCGTCGTGGACGTGGTGGTTGCCGGTCGATTCGACGGGGACGACGCGCTGGTGCTGGTAGCAGCAGGTCGGCTCGACGTCGAGCACCCGGCGACGGGCACAATCAGTGCGGTGAGCAGGGCCGCCATCACGGCCAAGCGACTTGTCATCGCGTAAGGCTATTGATCGTCGGAGATATCGACAACCAGCGCGGTGATGTTGTCCGGCCCGCCGGCCTCGTTGGCCGCGGCGACCATGGCTGCGCACGCATCCGACGGTTCGGGATCCGAGTCGAGAATCGCGGCCAGAGTGGCGTCGTCGAGGACACCGTGCAATCCGTCGCTGCACAGCAGGATCCGATCACCCGGCAGCAGATCCACGGCGGCAGTATCGGGCAACGGATCCGGAATCATCGCCACGTGCCGGGTCAGGATGGCGCGGGCGGGGTGTTGTTCGGCCTCTTCGGGCGAGACCTCGCCCGCGTCGATCAGGTCCTGAATCACGCTGTGATCGCGGGTCAGCTGGTCGATCTTGTTGTCGCGGAACAGATATGCGCGGCTGTCACCGAGGTGAGCCAGCAGTGCGCGTGACCCGGCGACGACGGCGGCCACCACGGTCGTGTTGGCGCCGGCGGCGCGGGTATCGGTGGCCGCGTAGGTGCGAAAGTCGTTGCAGTACTCGATCATTGCCTGTCCCAGTAACTCGGCTGTGGCGTCGTCGTCCGGCTTGAGATGGCGGGCCACATAGGTGGGCAACAGTTCGACAACCAGGTGGGCGGCCAGGGCGCCGTCGGTGCTGCGAGCCACCCCGTCGGCGACGATGAACAGCGACTGATCGGCGTCGACGCCCCAATGGTCCTGGTTGGTGGCGCGCAGTCGACCCACGTCACTCAGACCCGCGAACTGGACCTTGCCGGATGTCGTGTCACCGCCGGGCGCGTTCGCGTTCTCCGGCAGCGTGGGGTCACGGTCTGTGTCGATGGGTGAGCACGATACCTGGCTGTCAGGTGTCGAATTCGATCGGCAGGGTGACGGGCCCACCCAACGCGCTCACCCGGTTCCACAGGGCGGGCCCGGTGCGTCGGGCATTGGGCATCCGCCGGGTCATCACCGCCAGCGCTTCGGCCAACTCGAGACGGGCCAGGTTGGCGCCCAGGCAGTAGTGCGCGCCGCCTCCGAACGTTTGCATCGGTGCGGCTCCCACGCGGGTGATGTCGAGACGGTCGGGATCGTCGTAGACGGCGGGGTCGCGGTTGGCGGCACCGGTGTTGACGACGACGATGGTGCCCGCCGGAATGGTGACGCCGGCGAGTTCGACGTCCTGTACGGCGATGCGCAGGGTGACGAACGACATCGGTGAGTGACGGATCAACTCGTGGACGGCGTCGGCGGCGAGTTCGGGCTGCCGGCCCAGCAGTGCCCACTGGTCGGGGTGATCGCAGAGCACGTGCACCGCCGCAGCCAGTTGCAAGCGGGTGGTGTCGGTACCTGCCAGCAGCAACGCGGCAACCATGTTGCGCAGTTCGTCGCCATTGAGGCGGTCGCCGTCGTCCTCGGCGCGGATCAGCTCGGAGATCAGGTCGTCTTTGAGTGCCCGGCGCCGGTAGGCGAGCATGTCGTCGAGGTAGGCGTCGAATGCCTCCCACGCTGCCAGGATCTGCGGCGCCTGGCTCGCGGCGTTCCAGCCGAAGGCCTCCATGATGTCATCGGCCCAGTCCGAAATCAGCTCCCAGTCCTCGGGTGGCGCACCGATCAATGCGCAGATGACCGGAATGGGATATTGCCGGGCGATGTCGGTGACGACGTCGCATCGCCCGCTCGCGCTCACGCTGTCGACCAACCCGGTGATGATGTCGACGATCGTCGTGCGTAGCCGCGCCGTCGCCTTGGGTGTGAAGGCTTTACTGACCAGTCTGCGCAGCCGATGGTGCTGTTCGCCGTCGAGACTGATGATGAGATCGCCGATGCGGTCCCACAGCGGTCCGGACGTAATTCCCTGCGCCGCAAGGAACATGCCCTGCGGTACCCGGAACCGAGGGTCGCGGAGTGCGGTGTGGACGAGGTCGTAACTCAGCAACTCGGGTCCGTAGGCGCCGACGGCGATCGGCGACTCCGCGCGGACGCGCTGAATGATCGCGTGAGCGTCGTCTGGGTGCTGGGCGGATTCGTAGTCGACGGTCGGAAGCCCGGCTTCGAAAACACCGGGGCACTGCGTCGTGACGGTCATGGAGGTCCTCCTCGAGTCGGTTCGAAATCGACTATCTGGTGTTCGGGGCCGCGCATCATCGGGGAGAACGCGGAAATCCGAAGACGGCGCATCTGCGGCTACGGCGACGAAAGCGCGAGCAGGGTTCGCTCCGAGCGCAGAGTGAATGCGGCCCCGCTACGGGGTTTCCACGATGTTTTGCAGCCCTTCGCCAGCGGATGCTGGCTAGCATGACCGAGACTGATCCACGTGCGGATCCGCCGTCGTTGACCTGGAATGAGTTGGTCGTGGGTGAGCTGCCAACCGGCACGGTGACGCTGCTGCTCGCCGACGTCGAGAACTCCACGCGGTTGTGGGAAACCCAACAGGAGGAGATGACGGCGGCCGTTGCCCATTTGGACCGGGTGCTGGACGAACTACTCGTCGTACACGGCGGGGTGCGGCCCGTGGAGCAAGGCGAGGGCGACAGCTTCGTGGTCGCGTTCGCTCGCGCCACCGCTGCGGTTGCCTGCGCACTGGCGTTGCAGCGGGCGCCGCTCGCTCCGATCCGGTTACGCATCGGCCTGCACACCGGTGAGGTGCAGCTACGGGATGAGGGAAACTACGTCGGCCCGACCATCAACAGGACGGCGCGGCTGCGCGATCTCGCCCACGGCGGCCAGACGGTGCTGTCCGGCACCACCGAAGACATCGTCGTCGACTCGCTGCCGCCCGATGCGTGGCTGACCGAACTCGGCAGGCACGAACTGCGCGGAATCGCGCGTCCCGAACGGGTGGCCCAGCTATGCCACCCAGACATCAACAACGACTTCCCGCCGCTCAAAACATCCAGACACGTTGCCGCTGAACATCTTCCGGTTCAACTGACGAACTTCATCGGCCGGGGCGCCGAGATCGACGGGGTGAAACAGATCCTTGCAGGCAACCGGCTGATCACCCTGACCGGCGCCGGCGGCGTGGGTAAGACCCGGCTTGCCATCCAGGTGGCGGGGCAGGTAGCGGCCGATTTCGGCAACGGCTCCTGGTATGTCGACCTCACGCCGATCACCGATGCCGATCTGGTGCCGGACGCGATGATGGGTGCCTTCGGTTTGGCAGATCAACCGAGCCGTTCCACTACCGAAGCGTTGATCCGGTTCATAGCAGACCGTCAGATGTTTGTGGTGCTGGATAACTGCGAACACCTTCTCGACGCGGTTGCCGCACTGGCGGTCGCGCTGCTGTCCCCATGCCCCGGGTTGACGTTGTTGGCGACCAGTCGCGAGCCGATCGACGTGCCAGGTGAGGTGACCTGGCGGGTGCCGTCCCTGTCGCTGGATGACGATGCGGTCGCGCTGTTCGTCGACCGGGCGCGGCGGGTGCGATCCGATCTGGACATAGCCGACGCCAAAGTCCTTGCAATCAAGGAGATCTGCCGTCGCCTGGACGGCATGCCGCTGGCCATCGAATTGGCGGCGGCGCGGGTGCGGGCGTTGTCACTCGACGAGATCGTCGACAGCCTGCACGACCGCTTCCGGTTGCTGACCGGCGGCGGGCGCCTTGCGGTGCGTCGCCAGCAGACGTTGCGCGCGTCGGTCGACTGGTCACACGCGCTGCTGACCGACTCCGAGCGGGTGCTGTTCCGGCGCCTCGCCGCATTCCAGGGTGGATTCGACCTCGCCGCCGCGCGTGCCGTCGCCGGAGACACCGGGATCGAGCGGTACCAGGTCCTCGACCAGCTCACTCTGCTGGTGGACAAGTCACTGGTGGTGGCCGACGACACCGGCGGTCAGATGCGCTATCGCCTGTTGGAGACCGTGCGCCAGTACGCCTCGGAAAAGCTCGGCGAATCCGGCGAGGAGGACGCTGTGCGGGCACGTCACCGGGACTATTACCTGGCGATGGCTGCCGTGCTTGATGCGCCCGCCGCCACCGGCCACCAGCACCGGGTCGAGCAAACAGAATCCGAGATCGACAACCTGCGCGGGGCTTTCACCTGGAGCCGCGAAAACGGTGACATCGAGTCGGCCTTGCAGCTCGCGACGTCGCTGCAGCCGATGTGGCTCACGCGCGGCCGCCTGCGGGAAGGAATGAGGTGGATCGACGAGGCGCTCGCCGACGCGGACTCCACTGATCGCGAGGTCGCACCGGCGGTGCTGGCGCGAACGCTGGGCGACGCGGCCTTGTTCGACGGCTGGCTCGGTCTGCCGGCGCGGATGGAACAGGCCACCGAAGCGCTCGCGATCGCTCGCCGACTCGACGACCCTGTGCTGCTGGTCCGTGCCCTCACTGGCTGCGTCGCTACCGCGGCCGCTTTGAATCCCGAGCAGGCAGAAACATTCTTCGTCGAGGCCATCGATTTGGCGCGCGCCCTGGGCGACAACTGGAGACTGAGCCAATTACTCGGCTTCCAAGCCTACGCGGCGTCCATGGCCGGCAGCTCGATCGCGGAGCACGCGGCGGCCGAAGGGCGCGAACTTGCCGACGCGATCGGTGACCGGGTCGCCTCGGGTCAGTGCCGTTTGTACGGTATTGCCGGCGGGCGCACGATGCGTGGCGACCTGCAAGGCGCTGAGGACGAGGTCCGCGATGTACTCGCCGACGCTGATGCGGCCGGCGACCTGCTGACCAGGTTCAACGCCTTGATTGCGCAAAGCTTTGTGCTCGGGTGGCAGGGCAAGACAATCGCGGCGCTCGCCGCCGCCGAGGGGGCGATCGAGTCCGCCGCCGAGCTCGGCGCGTCCATCGAGGGACTCGGCTATCTGGCGCTGGGCGCAGCGCACCTGGCCGCGGGAGACGCGGTGGCCGCCAAGGACGCTCTGGCAAAGGCCTACGGCCGCATACCGGATGCCGGATTTTCGTCGACGAACCTGATGTGGAGAGCTGACACCGAGCGCACGACAGGCGACATCGTCACGGCCCGGCTCTGGGCCGATCAGGCGGTGTCGGTGACCGCGGGATATTTCCGGATGCTTGCGTTGAATGCCCGTGTCCGCGTGGCTCTCGCCGAGAACGATTGGGCAGCCGCCGAGCGCTATGCGAACGAGGCTTTGGCGTGTGCTTCCGATACCGGGGCGCAGCTGGGCGCGCCTGACGTCTTCGAGGGACTTGCCAGGCTGGCCGCGCGAGGTGCGAGCCATGTGGAAGCGGCCCGACTCTTCGGCGCGGCCGCGGGTATCCGCCAGCGCACCGGCGAGGTGCGGTATGCAATCCATCAGGCCGACTACGAAGCATCGGTTGCGGCGCTGCGAGAGGCGATGGGAGACAGTGATTTCGACGCAGCCTGTGCGGAGGGAGCCGGGCTCTCCACCGAGGAGGCGATCGCTTATGCGCGGCGCGGCCGCGGCGAGCGCAAACGCCCGTCCACCGGCTGGGGCTCGC
Organism: Mycobacterium sp. NGS59; assembly: GCF_059812345.1. NCBI lineage: Bacteria > Bacillati > Actinomycetota > Actinomycetes > Mycobacteriales > Mycobacteriaceae > Mycobacterium > Mycobacterium sp. NGS59. The sequence continues at coordinate 128,805 of NZ_JCALCN010000009.1, read as the reverse complement.
TGACCCCGGCCGAACTCGACGTCGTCCGGCTGGTCAGCGACGGCCTGGGCAACAAGGACATCGCCGCAAGGCTTTTCGTCTCGCCGCGCACCGTCGAGACCCACCTCACCCACGTGTACACCAAGCTGGGCCTGACTTCCCGCGTCCAACTCGCCCAGGAAGCCGCGCGTCACTAACGCCCGCGAGCAGACGCAAAAGCACCCAAAACGTGCCGTTTTGGGGCGCTTTTGCGTCTGCTCGCGCTTAAAGGTCGAGGTAGCGCTCCAGGTTGCGGTGCATGTTGATCACCCGACGTTCCTCGTTGGACAAAACCAGGTGCGTCAAGCCGGGCTGATGCAGGCCGCGCTGCAGCCCCGGCAACACCCGGATGTCCTGGGTCAGAACGATTCCCGGTTCGGCGTCGGCGGCCGACATCCGCATATCGGTGGGCTTGTTACGCGGCGCTCCCGGTGGCATCCGAGTCATCAGGAACATGGTCAACTCGCCGTGGTCCGGATCCGGGCCGGGCCGCGACGTCATGATCGTCAGGTGGTCGGCGTTGACCAGGAACGTCATGTTCGGGAACACGTTGTACTGGTGCAGGCGCGTGATGCGGTCGGTGTCGGCCCAGTCCAGATCCACCCCGCGTCCGGCCGCGAACTCCCGGGTGCGGGCCGCGATCAGGTCGGCGACGGTCTGATCTCCCGTGCGCTCGGGAAATGGCGTGCCCTCCGCCGCTCCCATCAGCGCGCCCTGGGTGTACACGTAAGCGTCCCAGACTTCTTCGTCGGTCAGGGCACCCTCGAACCGTGGGCTCTGCACCCCGTACGGCTGATCGGACTTTCCGGCGTGCACCCAAATCTGTTGCGGCGCATGAATATCGTCGACGCAGCGCAACAACTCCGGATGCAGCGTCTGGATGTGATAGGTCTCGCTGTACCCGTCGGCGATCGTCTTCCAGTTGGCCTCGACCTCGACCGTCAACGTTGCGTAGCAACGGAAGTCGTCAATGTTGCACCAGGCGATGTCGGCCGGAACAGCGTCCAGGTAGTCGATCAACGGCATCGCCTCGACGTCGAGGTTGACGAAGACCATGCCTCCCCAGGCGTCGACGGCGGCGGGCAGCAACGGGAATTCGGACATCTTCAGCGACCCGAAGCCCTTGCGGTTGGGCACCCGCTTGAGTATCCCGGCGAGGTCCCACGTCCAGCCGTGGTACCCGCACTTGAGTTCGCGCAGCCCTGAACCCGAGCCGACGCACAGCGAGTTGCCGCGGTGGCGGCACGCGTTCTGGAAGGCGCGCAGCACCCCGTCGTCACCGCGGACGATCAGCACTCCGTATGGGCCGCAACGGTATTCGAAGTAGTCGCCCGGCTCGGCGACGTGGTCCACCATGCAGGCGACCTGCCAAACCCTCGGCCACATCCGCTCGATCTCCAAAGCGGCGAACGCCGGTGAGTAGTAGCGCTCGGCGGGCACCAGGGTCGGAGACGCCGGCGGGTCACCGATCGCGTCCTCGTCGCGCACCCGGGCCGGATTGCCCGCGATCACGTCCACAGACGAAACCCTAACGCGCGCCACGCACCAATCGTCCCGGCCGCGCGCCGGTGTCGACGTCCTTGCGGCGGGTCACGGTACCGCTGACGATCGTCGCGTCGTATCCGCTGGCGCCCTGCAGGATTCGGTTTCCGCCCGCCGGCAGGTCCCACGCCATCGCCGCCGGGTGCAGCGTCAGCGCGTTCATGTCGATGACGTTGAGGTCGGCTTTTTTGCCGCGCTCGATGGTGCCGCGGTCGGTGAGGCCGAACAGATGCGCGGTGTCGCGGGCTTGTTTGCGGATCACGTATTCCAGAGACAACTTGTCCCCACGGTGCCGGTCGCGCGCCCAGTGCGTCAGCAGGAACGTGGGATAGGAAGCGTCGCAGATCATTCCGCAATGCGCGCCGCCGTCGGACAGGCCCAGCACACCGGCCGGATGCAGCAGCATCTCCCGGATCGCGTCGTGGTTGCCGTCGGCGTAGTTGAACAACGGCAGCATCAGCATCGCGCTCGCGTCCCGCTCCAGCATCAGGTCGTAGAGCGTCGAGAGCGGGTCTTCGCCGCGCGCCTGCGCGATCGCCTGCACCGTGCGCTCCGGCGTGGGCTCGTAGTCGGGCGGGTTACCCAGCGCATAAAGCCGGTGCAGCGAGTGCTGCACCAGGGCGAACATGCCGTCGAACAACAGGGACGGATCGACCGGAAGATCGTCCTCGGCCAGGATCGCGGCCTTCACCGCGGGGTCGGCCAGCCGCTGCGCGAGCGCGTCGCGGCCGCACTCGGCTTTCAGTCGCCGGTAGGTCGGCCGGTGGCTGAACCCGTGGTGCCCCTGGAAGCCGATCATCATGCCGAACGGACGCGCCGCGATCTGTGGGTACAGGCGGGCGCCTGCGGAGTGTGCATCCGCCGACAGATCCAGCATCTCCCGCCACAACCCGGGGTCGGCATCCACCTGGATCAGCGCGAACGACACCGGACGGTCGATCTCGGCGCCGAGCCGCCGCATCCACTCGAGCTCCTTCTTGGGTGCGATGATGTCCTCCCCCGCCGAGCCCTGCGGGGCGAGTTCGAAGACCGCCTGGCCGCCCGCGGCCATGGCCCGACCCAGGCCGAACAGTTCGTCTTCGGCGGCAAAAGTGCCGGGTACGGGTTCGCCATCCATGGCGCGGTGCCCCATCGTCCGCGACGTCGAGAACCCGAGTGCGCCCGCCTCGATCGCCTCGGTGACCAGACGACCCATCGCTTCGATGTCCTCGGGCGTGGCCGGCTCGTTGCGGGCACCCCGCCCGCCCATCGCGTAGGCGCGGACGGCGCCGTGCGCGACCTGGCTGCCGACGTCGATCGAGAACTGCTGCTTGTCGATGGCGTCGAGATACTCGGGGTAGGTCTCCCAGCCCCAGGTGATGCCTTCGGTGAGCGCGGTGCCGGGAATGTCTTCGACGCCTTCCATCAGGCTGATCAGCCAATCCTCGGTTCCCGGTCGTACCGGCGCGAAGCCGACGCCGCAGTTGCCGGTGACCACCGTGGTGACCCCGTGGCCACTGGACGGTTCCAGCGAACTGTCCCAGCTGACCTGTCCGTCGTAGTGCGTGTGGATGTCGACGAATCCCGGCGCCACCACACGTCCGGTCGCGTCGATGGTCTCGGCGGCCTCGCCGGCGAGCTCCGCGGAGTCCGCGCCGCGACGGAAGACCTCGACGATCTTTCCGTCCTTGATGCCGAGGTCGGCGCGATAACGTTCGGCGCCGGTTCCGTCCACGACGGTGCCACCGATGATTTTCAGGTCGAACATGATGCCTCCAGGGCAGCGAACCAGGGCCGAATGGTTATTTCGCTACGATGCGTAGCGTATGTACTGACGACGGTAGGCGCCCGGCTCGCCCGAGTCAATGACTCAGGAGGCGGTCAGATGACGCCAGGTCAACGTGACCTGCGTGCCGTGCGGCGTGCCGTCGATCCTGGCCGTGTCGGCGAGCGCACGCATCAGCGGAATGCCGCGGCCGCGGGCCAGCTCCGCCGGGCTGCCGTGCTGGCGCCACCGCCCCTGATCGTTGACGGTCACCGCCAGGGTGTCCGAATCGGGGTCGTAGGCCGCGCGGACATCCATGGTTCCCTGGTCAGGGGAGTCGGGGTAAGCGAATTCGGCGGCGTTGGCCAGCGCTTCGCTGACGGCCAGCACCAGGTCGCTGAACCGTTCGGCGCCCAACGTGAAGTGCCGGTCGAGCCAGTTGCGGAACTCGCAGCGGAGCCGGCTCGCGCTGGGCGCGTCGGCGACAACCCGCGTCCGGACGAAGCGAGAACGGTCATCCTGCTGTGGTCTCACGGGCCCGCCGATCAGAGCGTCCGGTCAGCTCCCGTTACGGGATCACGCACCACTGAGCCAGTTAAGCGCGCTGTCGAGGGTGCGGTGCAGCGGAAGCACACTGTCGATACCCATCAGCTTGAGCGGGCGGCTGGTCGCCGGGCCGTCCGCGACCACTGCCATGCGGGTCGGCGGAACGAGTTCAGCCTGCCCGTTGACCAGCACGCTCATGCCGGCGGATGCCAGGAACTCCACTTTCGTCAGGTCGACGATCAGGGCCGCGGGCTTGCCGGCCAGCGCCGTCTGCATAGCGTCGGCCAACTGAGGCGCGCTCAGCATGTCCACTTCGCCCGAGACAGCCAGGACGACGGCTCCGTCCGTCTGGTACTGCTCCACCTCGAAAGTTGTGCGATTGATTGGATCGCCGGGTTGATCGACCATGCTTTATCTCAAATCCGTCCGCCAGGGACACCAATAGTTTTCACACAACCACGCCTTGTGGGGCTGTTGATTCAACCCGCGACAACCGCCATGGATACTGCACTGCCTTGTGCAGCCCTGCGGCAGCCAACGAAATCCAATCCTAGGCCACGCACCAAAATCTTGGACGGGCGCCATTCCGGCAGGTAAACATTCTGCCATCAGTCGGGTCCGGCCGCCTTCCGACCAGCACCGGCCCGTCGCCGCCGTGATCCGGGGGGTGTGCAGGCGATATTCGATCCGACACTTGTGGGCGTTGGTAGCGTCTACGAATGCTCTTTGCCGCGCTGCGCGATATGCAATGGCGAAAGCGTCGCCTGGTAATCGCCATCGTCAGCACCGGACTGATCTTCGGGATGACGCTCGTGATGAGCGGCCTGGCGAATGGATTTCGCGTGGAAGCCCGGCAGACCGTGGATTCCCTGGGCGTCGACGCATTTGTGGTCAAGGACGGTGCAGCTGGGCCTTTCCTGGGGTCGACGCCGTTTCCTGACGTCGATCTGGCGCGGGTGCGTGCGGAGTCCGGGGTCTCGGCCGCGGCACCGCTGGGCTGCGTCGGGACGATCATGCGGGAGGACAAGTCGACCCGTAATGTGACCGCCTTCGGCGCGCCCGAGCGGGGGCCCGGCATGCCGCAGGTGTCCGAAGGTCGGGTCCCGTCGAAACCGGACGAGGTCGCGGCGTCGAGCACGCTGGGCCGACACCTCGGCGACACCTTCCAGGTCGGAGCCCACACGCTGCGGATCGTGGGCATCGTGCCCAACTCGACCGCGCTGGCCAAGATTCCCAATATCTTCCTGACGACCGAAGGTCTGCAGCGGATCGCCTACAACGGCCAACCGATGGTCACCTCGATCGGGGTCAACGGCACCCCGCGCGCGCTGCCGGACGGTTACCGGACCTACGACCGCGCCGGCGCCGTCGACGACCTGATCCGACCGCTGAAGGTCGCGGTGAACTCGATCTCCATCGTCGCCGTGTTGCTGTGGATCGTGGCGGTGCTGATCGTCGGATCGGTGGTGTACCTCTCTGCCCTCGAACGGGTACGTGACTTCGCCGTGTTCAAGGCGATCGGGACGCCGACTCGCTCGATTCTGGCGGGACTGGCCCTGCAGGCGCTCATCGTCTCGCTGGTGGCGGCCGTGGTCGGTGTGGTGCTGTCGCAGCTGTTGGCGCCGTTGTTTCCGATGGTGGTGGCGGTTCCGACGGCCGCCTATTTGTTGCTGCCGGTGGTGGCGACGGCGATCGGGCTGCTGGCCAGCCTCGCCGGCCTCAGACGGGTGGTGGCCATCGATCCCGCGCTCGCGTTCGGAGGGCCCTGAGCCGTGGGTGATCTGAGCATCCAGAACCTGGTCGTCGAGTACGACAGCGGCGGCTACGCCCTGCGGCCGATCAACGGCCTGAACCTCGACGTGGCAGCCGGTTCGTTGGTGATCCTGCTCGGGCCCAGCGGTTGCGGTAAGACGACGCTGTTGTCCTGCCTCGGTGGCATCCTGCGGCCTAAATCCGGGACCATCAAATTCGACTCGGCAGACGGGTGTGTCGACATCACTTCCCTGGAGGGGAAGGCCTTGGCGAAGTACCGCCGCGACAAGGTCGGCATCGTCTTCCAGGCGTTCAATCTCGTCCCGAGTCTGACCGCACTGGAGAACGTGATGGTGCCGCTGCGCGCGGCCGGGATGTCACGTTCGGCGTCGCGCCAACGGGCCACCGAGCTGCTCGAACGGGTCAACCTCGGTGACCGGATGAAGCATCGGCCCGGGGATCTCAGCGGCGGACAGCAGCAACGCGTCGCGGTGGCGCGGGCGATCGCATTGGATCCGCCGTTGATCCTGGCCGACGAACCGACGGCGCACCTCGACTTCATCCAGGTGGAGGAGGTGCTGCGGCTGATCCGCGAACTCGCCGACGGCGACCGGGTGGTGGTGGTCGCGACGCACGACAACCGCATGCTGCCGATGGCCGACCGCGTGGTGGAGCTGACTCCCGACTTCGCCGACACCAACCGTCCGCCTGAGACCTTCGAGCTGAAGGCCGGGGTGGTGCTGTTCGAGCAGAGCACGATGGGCGAACTGATCTACGTCGTCGTCGAAGGCGAGTTCGACCTGGTGCACGAAATGGCCGACGGCGGTGAGGAATTGATCAAGGTAGCCGGACCGGGTGACTACTTCGGTGAGATGGGCGTGCTGTTTCACATGCCGCGGTCGGCGACCGCGCGGGCCCGCACCGACGCGAAGGTGGTGGGGTACACCGCTCAGGCGTTCCGGGAGCGATTGGGCGGCGGCGGTATCCGTGAACTGATCGAACACCGTCAGCTCAGCGACTGACCCGGCGCACTGCTTCAAGCTGCAGGGGTTGAGTGTTTCGGCTGTTGCACGACTCTGGTGTGAGCTCTTGGCGTTGGTGGTGAAGTGAGGGCTTTCAAGGTGAGCCCACGGTGGGAAAATCCGCGAAATCCCGCCCAGGCTTCCCCCGCAAAGCCCAGGATTCACACTGAACGCGTAGGTTCGCCGGAACGCGCAGGTTCGCCGGAACGCGGCAGCGAATAACTGCGCGCGCGGCGTTCAGCGATGGTGCTGGGCGAAGAACCGCCAGATGGTGTCGGTGGCGTCCAGCGCGGTCGACGGCTCGGGCAGACCGAGTCTTTTCGAGACGGGTCCGCGGGCACCGCCGGGCCATTGATGCCCGGCCTCTGCTACCGAAATCAATTGCACGGCAAGGGCATCGGGGCATTCTGCTGCTTCGGTGGTGACCACCCCGGCAGTCGACGACGTCGGTGGCCCGCACCCGTCGATGGCACGCCAGGTCGCGGTCACCGACGGGACCGGCGGGCCGTCCACGCGCGGGGTCCCGTCTGCCTTCAGCGCTTTGCCCGGTCCACCGTGGTACGGAACGCTGGCGTCCGCGGTGCCGTGGATCTGCAGCACCGAGGTGGGCCGCGCCCGCGCACAATCGGTCACCAAGGTGCCCGCCACCGGGGCGATCGCGGCGAAAAAATCTGTCTCACAAGCCAGCCGCAGCGACATCATGGCCCCGTTGGACATGCCGGTGGCATAGATGCGGGTCCGATCGATCGGCAGTTGCCGCTGGATGGCAGCGACGACGGCGGTGATGAACCCGACGTCGTCGAGACGGTCCTGGGACGGGCTGCCGCAGCACGACCCGGCATTCCAGGCCCGGCCGAGTCCGTCGGGATAGGCGACCACGAAGTGGCCGCTGTCGGCTTCGGTGTCCCAGTGATAGGCACGCTCGGCCTGCGTGCCGCTGCCGTACCCGCCGTGCAGCATCACCACCAACGGCGCCGGGTCCATCAGTCCCTGCGGACGGTAGAGGTGGAAAGTTCTTGTCTTGCCGCCCCATTCGATGCTTTGGGAGGACTGACCCACCGGTATCGCCGGTGCGCCCACCGCGTGGCCGTGACTGAAACATCCGCCGACAAGGACGACCAGCGTCGCGAGGACGACGATGCCGAGTGCCCGGGTGCGCGGTGCCACCATCGACTCATCGTGACAGCCCAGACCATGATTGACAAGAAACTTGTCAATCTGTGGCACACTCTGCAGCCATGCGACGTCTGATGGATGCGCCGTGGCAACCGACCGTGCCGGCGTTGGTCCAGTTGCTGGCGGCGACCGGTGCCCCGCGGTTGAAAGCGGCTTTCGCCCAGGCCGGGCTCGACGGGATCCGTCCGGCCCAGGCGGTAGCCCTCGTCCCGCTGGCCGCCGGTGGCCTGCATGCCTCGGAGCTGGCCGACCGGCTGGCGGTGAGCCGCCAGGCCGTGGCTCAGGCGGTATCGGCGCTGGAACGCCATGACTATGTCTCCCGGGTGGCCAATCCCGACGACGCCCGCACCCTGATCATCGAGCTCACCCCACGCGGCCGCCGTGCGCTGCGGGTGATGCGTTCCAGCGCAGTCGAATTGGAGAACAAGTGGGAACACATTCTGGGTGGGCGCCGCCTCGGCGAGTTCCGCGAGATGCTGCAGCTACTGCTGGCCGCCGACCGCGACACCTAGCGCACGGCACGAATACCCAGCGCGCTACCCAATGCCCGGCCGGCCTGCGGCAGCCACGCCGCGGCCAGCACCCGAGCCGCCGCCAAGGCGATCAGCATGATCGTGACGCAGACCAGCCCCTCGTCCTTGAGGCCCCACTTCACCGCGGCCAAGATCGCCGCTCCGGCCACACACAACAAGATGCCGACCGCGGTGCCGCGTCGCGCCGACGCGACGGCGGGCGCGCCGTCCCATCCAGGCAACGGATTGTTCTCCAACGCCCGCAGGGCCACGAACAACACGGCCACCACGCCGACCATGAGGGCGAGTTGCACGAGGCTGATCGCCAGGAAGTCGGGCTGTCCCGGGAAGCGCGGGTGTCCGAGGGTGTCGAACAGCACGTGCACGCCCAGCAGCGCCGGCATGTGCCACAGGTACAGCGTCATCGCCCCGGAGTTGCCGACTGCGGTCAGCCACCAGACGCGCGGTCGCCGGGCCCACCGGTCGATCCTCGGCGCGGCAGCAATTGCCAACGCGCTGAGCACAATTGCGTGCCCGGCCAACAGCAGCGACGGAGGACTCATGTTGGCCAGCCGCTGCCCCTCGATGCCGACCAGACTCAACTCATAGGGCCCCCACTGCAGCAGCGCGAGATCTACCGCGAACATCGCCGTGGCAAGGATCACCGCGACCCGGCCGGTGATCAACCGGCGCCGGTAGGCAACGCCGAACATGCCCGGGATCAGCCACGCCGCCAGGTTGAGATAACCGAGCGGGGCCAGCGCGGACCAGTGCAACCGGACGGCGTCGACAACCGCGACCATCGCGTAGACCACAACCACCCCGCCGGCCAGTCGGGCCGGGGTGGAAATCCGGTGCAGCACCGGCATCGCCGCCAGCACCAGCACGTACACGCCGAGGAACCACAACAGCTGAATGCTGATCCCCGCGACCGGCTCGTACACGTGTCGGGGCAACACTCGATTCAGTACGACCAACGCGGCCGCCCAGAACGCGAGGTAGTAGAACACCGGCCGGAACAACCGGGTGCAGCGCTTCAACAACCAGCCGCCCCAGTTGGTGCCGGGCTGCCAGGACGCTACGCACGCCGCGGCGCCGGCGAAGAAGAACAGCGGCATGATCTGGAAGATCCAGGTCAGGGCCTGAAACACGACCGAGGTGGTGAGCAGGTTGTCCCAGATGAGTACGCCGCCGCGGATGATGCTGATCGCCATCACCGTGTGACCGATCACCACCCCGACCAAGGCGGTGATGCGGATGACGTCGATCGCGCGGTCGCGGTCGACCGGCGTGCTTGCCTCCAGTTCAGCGGCGCGCGGAAAGCCCAAAAAAGTTGTCATGAAAGCAGCTTGGCTGTCCGGCCCCCGCCGACACCTGCGTAGTACTACTCGTTCTAGGACTGATGGGCCAGGGTGAAGAAGACGTAACCGAGACAGATCAGGAAGTTCAGCGCGACCAAGACCAAGCCGGCACAGACCAGCGCGTGCTTACAGCGGCGCTGCAAGTGCACGAATTTCGCGGCCTGCTTCTCGCGGTTGTACCGGGTGGCGATCAACGCGAAGTTCACGTCCGTCATTTCCCGGTCGGCGACCACTGACCCGGTGACCAACTGCCGCAGTCGGGTCGGGGGTATGTCCACGCCGACGTGCGCGAAGCGCCGGCTCAGCCGTCGCGCCTGCCTGCGCCCAAGCACCTGACCTCGCATCTGAAGCTGCTGCGAGAGTCGCCGTCGTTCGTCGCCAAAAGGGTTCGACGGGGTCGTCACAAGCCGGAAGTCTATGTCTTTCGTCACATTTTGGGGGAAATAACGGCGTCCAATTTTTCAGCTCGTCTAGCGCAGTTCCTCGCTGGGCACCCCGTAGCGCTCTTGGTAACCGCGGACCCGGTCGCGAACCTCGCCGGCGTTCAAGCCGGTGTCCGACCAGGTGTAGCGACCGCGTCCGCCGTCACCGGGATGGGCGGCCAGAAAGTCCCGCATGCGCTGCTGGGCGTCCGGCCGCCACTCGCGACCCAGCTTCTGGTAGATGCCGCCGATCGTGGTCCACGGGTCGCCGAGGAAATCGGCGTAGTGCACGTCGATCACCCGGTCGGCAGGCACCGTGCCGCTCGCACGCAGAGCCATTTCGCGCTCGAGACCCACCACGATCTCCTCGTAGGACTGCGTGGCGCATTCGGCGATATCGGATTCGTCGCTGCCCATCCGCCGCAGGTGATGGGTGAGTGCGGCGATCGAGGAGATGACGTTGAGGGGATCGCGGTGTGTCTGCACGATCAGGGCGTCGGGGTATTCGGTGAGCAAGGCCTCGAGTTGCCACAGATGCGCGGGCGATTTCAACAGCCACTGCCCGGGCACACCGGACTGCAGATGCTGCAGGAAGATGCGGTGGAACCGGTAGGCGCCGGCATGGTCGGCCTCGTACAGCAGCCACCGGTAGTAACTGGGCAGCCGGTACTGCACCGAGAAGATCATGCTGACGAAGTCGCTGGCGGTGATGCGCACGCACTCCTGTCCGACCAGCGCGCCCATCGGGTGGAATTTCAGGAACCCGGGGATGATCTGCTCCGACATCTCCAGGCTGGCCTGCGTGACGGCGATGCGCGGGTCGTCGTGGTAGGTCTCGGGTTGCGGAACCGGGCAGGGCGCGTCGACCTCCCAGGTCAGGGGGGCGCGCAGGTCGGGATCTTGGGCGAGCAGGTCGTAGAGGATCGTGGTTCCGGTGCGGGGCTGGCCGACGATGAAGATGGGTGCGGCTACGGGCTTTTCGGTGATCCCGGGATTCTTTTTGCGCCAGGCGATCACGTCGAGCCGGTTCTTCAGCGCGCGCATCAGGTCGAGGTAGGCGATCTCGACCCCGATGGCAGACAACCGTGCCTCGGTGATTAGGCCGTCGGCGACGCGTTCGAGTCCGTCGCGCCAGCCGTCGTCGCCGAAGTCGTCGTGACCGGTTTCCTCGCACGCGGTGGCGATCAGCCGCTCCGGATCGAATCGCTCCTGCAGCGTCATGGGTGCACCGACACCGTGACGGCGGGCGGGGTCGGGTTGTCCAGCCAGCGCAGCACGACGAAACCGCGATGCCGGCCGCCGGTGTCGAGCCAGTGGCCCAGCCCGAGGTCCCGCTCGGAGATCGCGATGCGGACCCGTCCGTCCGGTCCCGGTTGCACGCCGCGGTTGGTCACCGAACTGTGCCGCCGGCGGGGTTCCAGGCACTCGTGCCAGATGCTTTCCAGGGTGACGTTCCAATACCTCGTGTCTGGGGGTTTGATGTCGAGGACCAGCGCCTGCCCGGGCTCGAGGCGATACGTCCCGATCATGTACAGGTTGTCCGGGGTGGTGTCGGCCGCGCCGAGGTCCGCGGCTTCGGCGGTCACCAGTGTGTTGGCGTTGTCCAGCAACTCGGGCTTGATGGTGCGGTGCAGCGTGGCGAGTTTCATCAGCGACCAGGCCATCGCGGTGAACTGCTCGGCCAGCGCGTCGTCGGTCAGCGGTGTGAGCGGGTCGGGGTCGAGGGCCTCGATGCGTAGGGTGGCCAGCTCTTCGTCGGCGCGGTCACCGATGTATTCCCGCACCACCACCGAGGACGCGTCGTCGGGAATCTGCAGCCACTGCGCCCCGTCGAGGTCCGCCGGTTGCCGAGCGGACAGTACGATCGCGAATTCGCCCGCGGTCAGGGCCAAATCGGTGTCGCTGAGGTACCCGGACATCCGCCGCGGCGTCAGCCCGGTGCCGGCAAGGATCTGGATGCCGAGGTAGGCGCTGGTGCCTCTGGTGCCGGTGATCCGATAGCTGCGGTCACCGCGGATCATCGCCAGGTAATAGTTGCCGTCGGGATTCGGGCCGCCGATCATCCGGTTCGGCGAGCACATGTCGAAGAACGCCGGCCGGCTCGAGTCGGCCTCGACGGCCATCTGCGAGCACAGCGACGAGACCCGCGCGATCACTCGCAGCCCTTCGAGGAGCTCCCGCTCGGTCTCGGCATCCTCGGTCACGATATTGGTGACGTCGCCCAGCATCTGCCGGAAGAACTGCCAGGCACCGACAGCCTGCGGTGCGTCGACTTGAGTCATAGTCTCATACTTAGACTATGTCTCACGTTTTGGCGAGTGGTTTCCCGGAGTCGCCCGCCGAGCGCCGGCGCGCGGCGACCCGGCAGCGCATCGCGGCAGCCGCGGCCGCGTTGGTGGCCGACGTCGGTCTGGCCGGGGCGACGGTCGAGCGGATCGCGGACGAGGCCGCCATCGGTCGGGCGACCTTCTTCCGCTACTTCAACTCCAAGGAGGACGCCGTCGCCGAAGGTGTGAACGCGCTCTGGCTGGGGCGGATCACCTCGGCGCTGGCTGCTCAGCCGGCCGGCCTGTCCGCCACCGACGCCATCGCCGGCGCCTTCGGGTCCCTCGCCGACAACTTCGTCGAGATCGAGTCCCAGGTACGGGAACTGGCCACCCTCACCAGGTCCTCGGAGACCCTGGACGCCTGGACGCTCCATATCTATGTGCGCTACGAGGCGGCGATCGCCGAGCTGGTCGCCCCACGCATGCACGGGTCGGTGCCGCAGGATCCCCGGCCGCGGCTGCTCGGGGCGCTGGCGATGGCCACCGTGCGCATCGCCCTGGACGACTGGCTGAGCCACGGCGGGTCGCTGCCCGATCGGGTTCGTGCCGGCCTGGCCTCGATAGCCGTTGCTAACGGCTGAGCGCATCCACGATCAGGCGCGTGCCCAGTTCGGCACGTCGGCGCGAATAACCCTGTGCGCCAGAAAGAATGGGGTAGACCACGCCGCCCACGATGGCATCGGCAGCGGAATCTGCGGTGACCGCGTCGATCCCGTGCGCGAGCAACCGGGTCCGGACGCTGGCGTGCAACGGCGCACTGAACCCGGCCCGCAACCTGTCGGCGGTCTCCTCGTGTTCCATGCAGGCGACGGTCAGCGTCCGCAGCATGGCCGAGCCGCGGGTCGTGGTGAGGGTGGCGGCGAGCTTGCCGACCCACTCCACCAGGTCGGCAGACAGGTCGTCGGTGTGGTTCATCGAGGCCAGGATCTTGTCGGCATCCTCGAGCATCACGTCGGCGACGAGTACCGGTCGGCTGCGCCACCAGCGGTAGATGGTCTGCTTGCCCACCCCGGCGCGGGCGGCGACCGCCTCGATGGTCAGGCCGTCGAATCCGCGCTCGAGAAGCAACTCACGCGTGGCGGTCACGATGGCCGTGCGCGACTTCTCGCTTCGGCGGCGCGGCGTGAGATCGGTCGTCATGCAGTGGTCCTCGCTCGTGGCACCGGCTTTACACACGTTGCGCTGGGCCGTAATGTCCCACAAGACGAGACGGTTCGTCTTGTAAGACGAGAGGATAGCAGCTGGTGCGGCCGAAGCCGAGTCCCATTGCGGGACCGCTGTCATGAGCGTGGGACTGACCGCCGAGCAGCAGGAGCTCAGCAACGCTGTCGCGCAGTTCGCCGCGCGGCACGCCCCCGTCGCCGCGACCCGCGACAATCTCGATGCGCTGATGGTCGGCAAGGTGCCCGACTGGTGGGAAGCTTTGGTGGGCAACGGTTTCCATGCGGTCCACCTTCCCGAGGAGGTCGGCGGCCAGGGTGGCCGGCTGATCGACGTCGCGTGCGTACTCGAGGCGGCGGCCAAATCGCTGTTGGGTGGACCGTTGCTGGCGACGGTAGCTGCGGGTGCGGTCGCGTTGCTGGCCGAGCCGACGCCGGCGAGTGAAGCGTTGCTGCGCGAACTCGCCTCCGGCGCGCCCGCCGCGGTGATCCTTCCCGACGCCGGCGACTTCCATGCCAACCTCGATGGCCAGCGATGGGTGATCGACGGGACCTCGGCGGTCACCGCGGGGCTCTGCTCGGCACGGCTGCTCCTGGTGTCGGCCCGAACCTCGGACGGAGACCTGGTGTGGGCGGTTGTCGACACCGAAAGTGCCACCGCAGCAATAGAACCCGTCGACGAGGGCACCGACCTGGTCGCCGACGTGGGAATCCTGCGCCTGACCGAACACGGTGCGACCGATGTGCTGAGCGGTATCGATGCCGAGCGCGCCGAATGCGTGGTGGTCGCGCTGGTCGCCGCCACGACAGCCGGCATCACGCAGTGGTGTGTAGACGCCGTGACCGCGCACCTGCGCATCCGGGAACAGTTCGGCAAGGTGATCGGCACCTTTCAGGCACTGCAGCACAGCGCGGCGATGCTGCTGGTCAACAGCGAGCTGGCCAGCGCCGCGGCCTGGGACGCGATCCGCGCCCTGGACGAACCCCTCGACCAGCACCGCATCGCCGCATCCGGTGCCGCCGTGATCGCGGTCTCGCCGGTGCCGGATCTGGTGCTCGATGCGCTGACCATGTTCGGCGCCATCGGCTTCACCTGGGAACACGATGTGCACCTGTACTGGCGGCGCGCGATCAGCCTGGCCGCATCGCTCGGGCCGGCAAACCGGTGGGCGCGGCGCCTGGGTAGGTTGACCTGCACGCAGCAGCGGGACATGTCGGTGGATCTGGGCGACGCCGACGCCGACTTCCGTGCGTCGGTAGCCGAAACCCTGGACGCCGCACTGCAATTGACCAACGACCAACCCGGACGCCAGGGCGACTACGACGACTTCAAGACTGGTCCGCAGCGCACCCTGATCGCCGAAGCCGGCCTGATCGCGCCACACTGGCCGGCGCCCTGGGGACTCGATGCCGGTCCGCTGCGCCAGCTCATCATCGACGACGAATTCGCCAAGCGACCAGACCTGGTCCGTCCCTCGCTCGGTATCGCCGAGTGGATCCTGCCCTCGGTGCTGCGCGCGGCGTCTGAGGATCTGCAGGACAAGCTGATTCCGCCGACACAACGTGGCGAGATCGCGTGGTGCCAGTTGTTCAGCGAGCCGGGGGCCGGATCCGATCTGGCCGCGCTGAGTACCCGTGCCACCAAGGTCGACGGCGGCTGGAAGATCAACGGGCACAAGATCTGGACGTCGGTGGCGCACCGGGCAGACTTCGGTGCGCTGTTGGCCCGGACCGATCCGGACGCCGCGAAGCACCGCGGCATCGGTTACTTCATTCTCGACATGCGCTCATCGGGTATCGAGATCCAACCGATCAAGACCGCAACCGGGGAAGCGCATTTCAACGAGGTGTTCCTGACCGACGTGTTCATCCCCGATGACATGTTGCTCGGTGACGCGGTCGGCGGCTGGAACCTGGCCATTGCCACCATGGCCGAAGAGCGTTCGGCCATCAGCGGATACGTGAAGTTCGACCGCGCCGCCGCGTTGCGCCGGCTCGCTTCGCAGGACGGACCGGACCGGGAGGATGCGCTGCGCGCGCTGGGCGAACTCGACGCGTACACCAACGCGATCAAGGCGCTGGGCGTGCGGGAAACCATCCGGTTGCTCGACGGCCAGGCGTCGGGACCGGCATCCAGCATCGCCAAGGTCGCGATGAACGTGTTGCTGCGCCGAACTTTTGCGGCCACGCTGCAGCTGACCGGACGGCTGGCCATGGTTGCCGACTCGGAACCGGCGATCGTCGAGCCCTATCTGCACCTACCCGCCGAGCTGATCGGCGGCGGCACCAGAGAGATCCAGCTGAACATCATCGCCCAGATGATTCTCGGATTGCCCCGTAAGTAAGGACACCGGATGGGATTACGCGGAGAAGCCGCCATCGTCGGATACGTCGAGCTGCCGCCCGAGCGACTGAACAAGGCCTCGCCGGCGCCGTTCGTCCTCGAGCAGTGGGCGGAGCTGGCCGCGGCCGCGCTCGACGACGCGGGCTTGACGGGTGACGTCGTCAACGGCATCGCGGCGTCGCATCTCGCCGAGTCGCAGATCTTCGTGCCGTCCACCATCGCCGAATACCTGGGTATCCCAGCACGATTCGCCGAGCTCGTGGATCTCGGCGGTGCCAGTGCCGCCGCCATGGTGTGGCGGGCGGCCGCGGCCATCGAGCTGGGGATCTGTGACGCGGTGCTGTGCGCGCTGCCGGCCCGCTACATCACGCCGTCGTCCAAGAAAAAACCCAGGCCGATGGTGGACGCGATGTTCTTCGGATCGTCGAGCAATCAATACGGTTCTCCGCAAGCCGAATTCGAGATCCCCTACGGCAACCTCGGCCAGAACGGGCCCTATGGTCAGGTGGCTCAGCGGTACGCCGCCGTCTACGGCTACGACGAGCGGGCGATGGCCAAGATCGTGGTCGACCAGCGGGTCAACGCCAACCACACCGACGGAGCGATCTGGAAGGACAAGCCGCTCACCGTCGACGACGTGCTCGCCAGCCCGGTCATCGCCGATCCGCTGCACATGCTGGAGATCGTGATGCCGTGCGTCGGTGGCGCCGCCGTGGTCGTCGCCAATGCCGACATCGCCAGGCGGACCCGGAACCGACCGGTGTGGATCAAGGGATTCGGTGAGAACGTACCGTTCAAGACGCCCACCTACGCCGAGGATCTGTTGCTGACGCCGATGACCGCGGCCGCCGACACCGCCTTCGGCATGACCGGTCTGGGCCGCGATCAGATGGACATGGTCTCGATTTACGACTGCTACACCATCACCGTGATGTTGTCCCTGGAGGACGCGGGGTTCTGCGAAAAGGGCAAGGGACTGGAGTTCGTCGCCGGTCACGACCTGACCTTCCGCGGGGACTTCCCGCTCAACACCGCCGGCGGTCAACTCGGTTTCGGGCAGGCCGGACTGGCCGGCGGCATGCACCACGTCTGCGACGCGACCCGCCAGATCATGGGCCGCGCGGGTGCCGCTCAGGTCGCCGACTGCAACCGGGCGTTCGTCTCCGGCAACGGCGGGATCCTGTCCGAACAGACCGCGCTGGTCCTCGAAGGCGATTGAGCAGCAGGAGAATTCATGGCCATCAGCTTCGACCGGCCGATGCCGGTCAAGACACCCACCACCGCGCCGTTCTGGGATGCGCTGGCCGAACACCGCGTGGTGATCCAGTACTCGCCGTCGTCGCAGGCCTTCGTGTTTTACCCGCGGGTGCGCGCCCCACGCACCCTGGCCGACGACCTGGAATGGCGCGAGATCTCCGGCATGGGGACGCTGTACTCGTTCACCGTCGCGCGCCGACCGGTCAGCCCGCACTTCGCTGACGCGGTGCCGCAACTGCTCGCCATCGTCGAATGGGACGAGGGCCCAAGGTTTTCCACCGAGATGGTGAACGTCGAGCCGGGTGACCTGGAGGTCGGGATGCGGGTGCGTCCGGTGTTCGTCGACTACCCCGAGCACGAGGTGACCATGCTGCGCTACGAACCCGCCGACTGAGTCCCCGTCGGCGAGGCGGGGCCAGCGGGGCCGACTATTAGTCACATCGGGGCTACCGGCCGATCACTGGTTGGCCTGCGGTTATGGTCGCCATGACGATTGACCCGTTGCACGTATCAGTGTCTACTAGTCCTTGAATCGGCCACCGTCGGGAAGCACGCCCATGAACAAAGACGATCTGATCCTGATCAGCGTCGACGACCACATCGCCGAGCCGGCAGACATGTTCGACGCGCACGTTCCCGCCAGGTACAAGGACCGCGCGCCCCGGGTGGTGATCGAACCGGACGGGATCCAGCAGTGGTACTACGGTGAGATCCGCGGACGCAACATGGGATTGAACGCCGTCGCCGGCAAACCCCGCGAGATGTACAACGTCGACGCGTCACGCTACGACGAGATGCGTCCGGGTTGCTTCAACGTCGACGAGCGGGTCCGCGACATGAACGCCGGTGGGCAACTGGCCGGTTTGAACTTCCCCAACTTCACCGGCTTCTCCGGACAGGTGCTCAACCAGGGACCCGACCGCGACGTGAACCTGGTCATGATCAAGGCCTACAACGACTGGCACGTCGACGAATGGTGCGCGGCATATCCGGGGCGATTCATCCCGTGCGGGATCCTGCCACTCTACGACGTCGCCGAAGCCGCCAACGAAGTGAAACGGCTGGCAGACAAGGGATGTCACGCGGTGACCTTCTCGGAGAACCCGGAAGCGTTGCAGATGCCCAGCATTCACACCAAGTACTGGTACCCGCTGTTCGAGGCGGTGTGCGAGAACAAGACGGTCCTGTGCACACATGTCGGTTCGGCGTCGCGGTCACCGATGGTCTCCCTGGACGCACCGGCCAGCGTGATGATGACGGCCTCGTCGATGATGAGCATGTTCACCTTCACCGAGCTCATCTGGGCCGAGTTCTGGTCGGACTTCCCGGACTTGAGATTCTCGCTCACCGAGGGCGACGTGGGCTGGATGCCGTACTTCGTCTGGCGCGCCGAGCACGTGTACAAACGCCATTCGGGTTGGACGCTGGCCAAATTCCCGCCCGGCTACGCCGGACCGGCCGACGTGTTCAAGCGGCACTTCTACACCTGCTTCATCAGCGACAAAGTCGGCGTACGAAACCTGGACTGGTTCAACGAGGACATGCTGTGCTGGGAGTCCGACTTTCCGCACTCCGACAGCAACTGGCCGTTCGCGCCGGAGGACGTCATCGAGACCATGGGTCACCTCGACGACTCCGTCGTCGACAAGATCACCCATGAAAACGCGATGGCCGCATACTCTTTCGACCCGTTCAAGTACATCCCCAAAGACCAGGCGCGGGCCGGCTACCTGCGCAGCCAGGCCGCCGACGTCGACGTGGTGACCCACGTCGGTCACGAAGCCAGCCAGCGTGACCGCGACGCGTGGACCCGGATGACACAGTTCGCCCTCCAGGCCCAAGGCGTGACGGCGCCGGTGACCGTGGAGGCCGCGGGGATCGCCGGTCGCGCGACCACCCTGGGCAACGGAGCGTGACCGCGGAGCCGCCGTTCACCGGGTGGCGGGTGCTGGAGTCCTCGAACGGCATCGCGGCCGCGTATGCCGCCAAGATGTTCGCCGACGCGGGAGCCGACGTCGTGAAAGTCGAGACACCGCCCGGTGATTCGCTGCGTAACTGGTCGGCGGGCGGCGGTCGCCCCGGCGCCCTGTTCGGCTACCTGGCCGCCGGCAAGAAATCAGTGACAGACCGTGATCCCGCCCTGTTGGCCGGAGCCGACATCGTATTCACCGACCTGACCGGCGGCTGGACGTTGGATGAGATTGCGGCGCAGACGAGTTCGTCCGCGGTAGTGGTAGCCGTGACACCGTTCGGGACGACCGGACCCTATGTCGACGACCAGGTACTGGCCAACGAGTTCATCCTGCAGGCGTTGTGCGGGTCGACGGCCGGGCGCGGCTGGCCCGGCGACGAACCGGTCCAGGCGGGCGGCCGACTGGGCGAGTGGCTGGCCGGCACCTGCGCCGCGGCGGTCGCGGCCGCCACGGCGCGACATGCCGCCCGGACCGGCCGCGGCGAGGTCGTCGACGTCTCGATTTTCGAGGCGATGGCGATCGCGATGGGCGGTCTCCCGGCCATGTCGGCGAGCGTGCTGGGCGCGGACTCGCTGCTGTTCGCCCGCAGCCTCGAGCTGCCGTCGATCGTCCCCACCGCCGACGGCATGGTCGGCTTCTGCACCATCACCGCACAGCAGTTCCAGGACTTCCTGGTGATGATCGAGCGCGACGACCTGATCGGAGATTCCGAGTTGGCGTCCTTCGACGGCCGGATCGCGCGGCGCGATGAATTCCTCGACATGGTCACCCGATGGACCAGCAGTCGCACCACCCAGGAGATCGTCGATCTGGCCGTGGCGTTCCGGATCCCGGTGGCGCCCATCGCGACTCCCGCCACCCTGCCGGCCGTCGACCACTTCGTGCAGCGCGGTGTCTTCGTCGAATCCGCCCTCGGCGTGCTGCAACCGCGGGTTCCGTACCGCGCTGACGCTTTCGCGACCAGAGCACCCGGACGTCCACCGGATCTGGGCGCCGACAACGGCAATGTGCACTGGCCGCCCAGGCCGACCCGGACCGTTACGGGCGATGCCGGCGCACTTCCGTTGTCCGACATCCGAGTCACCGACCTGACCGCGTTCTGGGCCGGTCCGGTCGCCACCCAGTTCCTCGGCAGTCTCGGGGCCGACGTGATCAAGGTCGAGGGGGTGCGCCGCCCCGACGGCATGCGATTCTCCGCCGGACGCCCGCCCAGCTGGGACCAGTGGTGGGAATGGGGCCCGGTGTTCCTGTGCAGCAACAACAACAAGCGCGCGATCAGCGTCGAACTCGGCACCGACGCCGGACGGGACGTGGCGCTCAATCTCATCGCCGCAACCGATCTCGTCATCGAGAACTTCTCACCCCGGGTGATGGCGAACTTCGGACTGGAATGGGATGCGGTGCAGGCCGCCAACCCGCGTGCGGTGATGGTGCGGATGCCGGCCTTCGGCCTCGACGGTCCGTGGCGCGACCGCGTCGGCTTCGCGCAGACCATGGAGCAGGCGACCGGGATGGCGTGGATGACCGGTCATACCGACGGGCCTCCGCTGATTCCGCGGGGCGTGTGCGACCCGATCGCGGGGTTGCATGCGGCGTTCGCGGCGGTGGCGGCGTTGGTGGTCCGCGATCGGGACAGCGTCGGTGTGCATGTCGAATCGACCATGGTCGAGGCGGCACTGAACGTGGCCGCCGAGATGGTGGTGGAGTTTTCGCGAAACCGAATCGAATTGCGGCGTCAGGGCAATCGCGGGCCGGGAGCCGCCCCGCAGGGGGTGTACCGCTGCCAGGGTGACGACCAGTGGGTTGCGCTCGCCGCCGTGGACGACGCCGGTCGCGGGTCGCTGGGGCGTCTGATCGGTCGGCCCGAGCTGGGTCCGGGCGAAGCCGAATGGCGGGAACATGCCGACGAACTCGACAAGCTGATCACGGATTGGGCGGTGCGGCACACCGTGTCCGACGCGGTGCGCGCACTGCGATCGCACGGCGTGGCCGCGGCGCCGCTCACCGCGTCGGCCGGATTGCTCGGTGACCCGCACCTGCTCGCCCGCGGCTTCTGGGAGCGGGTCGAGCACCCCGTCGCGGGGTCATTCCTGTGCACCGGTATGCCATTCGCCTTCGTCGGCAAGACGCGGCGCTGGATCCGCCGCGTCGCACCACTGTACAGCCAGCACACCGACGAGGTACTCAGCGACGTATTGGGTTGGCAGGCAGAAGATCTCGCGGTCCTGTCCGAGTCCGGTGTCACCGCGTCCCGCCCGGCGGGACTGTGACGTGGCTGTCACGCTGTGTGTACCGCCCCGCTCCGGTGAGCTGTGTGCGCCGGTGCGGTTCCTACTGCGTCAGGACTCGGTGGTGATGGAACTGACCGCACGGCACCGCATCACGGGGGTCGAGTGGGACGAAGCGGAGCAGGCAGTGGCGATGGTCGTCGAGATCACCGATCCACAGACCGCGCGGCCGGTCGACGTGCGGATCGACGTCGTGGAACACGGCGCACCGACCGTCGACGCGCGTGCGACGACGATCGGCGTCATCAACCGGAACGGATGCGAATACGACGTCCTGGGAAGGTATCTCGGCGTGGTAGCGGACGAAAACTGAAGTGGAGGCGGGTTGAGTGCGACCAAGCGCACGGCGGCCATCGTCGGCGTGTACAACACCGCGCAGGGCCGCCGGCTGGACGGCGCGACCTCACGCGGCTTGGCCATCGAAGCCATCCAGGGAGCACTGCGCGACGCCGGCCTGAGTCTCGACGATGTGGACGGGATCAGCGCGAGCCCGATGTCCACCTCGTTGATCTACGACTTGCGCATCGGACCGGCTTGGCAGGGAATGGGTTTCGGTGTCGGCATGATCACCGAGGCGGCCACCGCGATCGAACACGGTATGGCCGACGTAGTGGTGCTCGTGGCCGCGCAGGCCGGTGAATACCGCGACCACGAGGCCACCGCACCCTGGACGCGCCCGGAAAACGAATTCGTGGCGCCGTGGGGCATGTTCACCACCGCCGAGTTCGCGCTCATCGCGAGACGGCACATGCACGTCTACGGCACCACCCGCGAGCAGCTGTCGATCGTCGCGGCCACCATCCGTAACAACGGGTCGCGCAACCCCGAAGCCGTTTACTATCAACGCGGTCCGTTCACCCCGCCCGACATCACCGCATCCCGGCCGATCGCCGACCCGTTCCATCTGCTCGACTGCGCCACCACCTCCGAGGGTGGCTGCGCGCTGGTGCTGGCCAACTTGGAATCGACCGAGACGACGACCCGGCCGATCTACATCCTGGGCAGCGGCGCGGACTTTCACGGCCCGTCGTATCAACATCCACCCGCCTGGGACCTGAAGGGGCGCCGCAGCGATCACGTGAACGGTGTGGTGGGCCGGCACGCCGCCGATCGCGCCTTCGCCCACGCCGGGTTGCGGCGCGACGACGTCGACGTGCTGGAACTCTACGACCCCTTCTCGTTCGAAATCATCCGCCAATTGGAGGCTTTCGGTTTCTGCGGCGAGGGCGAGGGCGGACCCTTCGTCGCCGACGGTCACATCGCGATCGACGGCAGTCACCCGATCACCACCGACGGAGGAACCATGTCGTT
The DNA here is from genome assembly GCF_059812345.1 of Mycobacterium sp. NGS59. NCBI lineage: Bacteria > Bacillati > Actinomycetota > Actinomycetes > Mycobacteriales > Mycobacteriaceae > Mycobacterium > Mycobacterium sp. NGS59. Next base: position 106,050 of record NZ_JCALCN010000009.1, on the reverse strand, counting down.
CAGCCACGCCGGCGCCAACCCGCAGATGATGCAGCGGGCCGTACGGGCGGTGCAGCAACTCCGGGGCCAGGCGGGCGAGCTGCAGGTACCCGACGCTCATATTGCGTTGTGCAGCAACGGAGGAGCGGGAGCTCTGTTCACTACGGTGCTGCTGCTGGGGGACGAGCCGCGATGAAGCTACGACCGCAGGCCGGGCCGGTACCACACGCCAGCAGTCACCTGAGCATCCCGTTCTGGGAAGGATGCCGATCCCACCAATTGCTCTATCAGCGTTGCGGCGGATGCGGACAAGCCAATTTCCCGCCGACCGAGCATTGCCGCCAATGTCTTTCGGCGCAGCTGAGTTGGACGCCAAGTGCCGGTGAGGGTGAGATCTACAGCTGGACCGTCGTGCACCGACCGGTCACCGCGGAGTTCGAACCGCCCTATGCGCCGGCGATCGTCACCCTGGACGAGGGTTATCAGCTGCTGACCAACATCGTGGGCGTGGACGCCGATGCGCTCGAGATCGGCATGCGGGTGCGGGTGCAGTTCCATCCTGTCGATTCCGACGTCACGCTGCCGTACTTCACCGGGGCGCCGTGAGCCCGGCCCGGACCGTCGCCGGACTGCCGATCACCGCCTATCTGGTGTTGGGGGTGCTGGCCGCGAACGACGAGCAACTCACCGCCGGCGAGATCAAGATGCGCGCCGAGCTCTCCGTCGGCCACTTCTACTGGTCACCCTCGGTCAGTCACGTGCGCCGCGAACTCAACAGGCTGCTGGAACGCGGCATGGTCGACGAGGTCGAGGCCCGGTCCGGGAAGCGGTCCATCACCCTCTACGGCACCACCGACGCCGGACGGGATGCGTTGCGGCGCTGGGTGCAGCACTTCCCGGGCCAGGACCAGGTCGTCATCAAACATCCCGTGATCCTGCGGACGTGGCTCGCCCGCGGCGAGGACCCCGAACGTGTCGTCGACACTCTGGTTCGGCACCTCGAGGCCACCAGAGCCCGGCTGGACGAGGCGTTGTGGTCGAGGCAACGGTCGCGCGAGCTCGGCATCACCGACGACCCCGAGCAGCGTTACTCCTTCGCGGTCTTGGACTACGCGATCCGAGGCCTGTACTCGGAACTGTCCAATATCGCGCAGCTACGCGACGAAATCGCCACCGGCACAACGCGAGATCCGGTCAAACGGGTACGGCGAACCAAGGGACAGATCCGTCGACGCCGGGATTAGGCGCCCAGCATGACCAGACCGCCATCCACTGCCAGCAGCTGCCCGGTGATGAAGGCCGAGCCGGGCCCGGCAAGAAACACCAGGACCGGTCCGAGGTCACGGTCGGGATCGCCCAGCGCCCCGCCGAGCGGAATCCTGGTCTGGAGTTGCTGATCGATCAGGGCGCCGGCTTCGGGACCGAGAAAGTCTCGCAGGCGATCGGCGCCGGGTGTCTGCACCGCCGGCGCCAGGGCGTTGACGGTGACCCGGTCGGCGGCCCAGGCTTGCGCCGCCGAACGTGTCCACGCCTGCACCGCGCCCTTCGTCGCGGCGTAGACGGCCGAGATCGGGCTGCCCATAACGGCTTCCGAGGAGCCGAAGTTGATGATGCGACCGCCGCTACCCTTCATCACCGCGTACGCCGCCTGATTGGTCAGCATTGTCGCCTTGACGTTGGTGTCCAACAGAAACGAGATCTGTTCGGCGTCGATGTATCCGGGGATTCCGGGCTGCCACAGTCCCGCGGCGTTCACCAAAACGTCGAGACCGCCCAGCTTTTCGGCCACTTGATGCACCGTTGCCGAGACGGCGTCGGCGTCGCGTACGTCGCACTGCAACCAGGTCGCCGCCAGCTCTTCGGGTGGCGGCGTCTGGTGGTACGTCGCAGCAACCTGTGCGCCGGCATCGGTGAGTGCGGCGACCGCGGCCGCGCCGATACCTGTGGCCGCGCCTGTCACCAGGATCCGTCGGCCCGTCAGCGGCGCCATGTTGTCTGACATGACGGCCAGGCTAGTACCTGGATTTGACGATGGCGTCGGTGCCGTCTTGGTCGTTGGCCCAGCGGGCGGCTGTGGGCGCGAGGGCCTGCAGGGTGAGCCGTTTCTCCGCGTCTTCGGTGTGAAGCCTTGACTTTGGTTGTGAAGGGAGGGCTTTCGGGGTGAACGGAGGGCGGGAACTTCGGTCATATCCCACCCAGGGCGCACACTGAAAGCCCGGGATTCACGCTGAAAGCCCAGAGTTCACACCCGAAAGCCCAGGGATTCACACCCGAAAGCCCTGGCTCGCCCGGACGTGGCGACTAGGCGGGTACGGCGACCGAGGACACCAGCGCGGCAAGCCGCTGGGGTTGGTCGACCATGCAAAAGGTGCGCGCCCCCTCGATGACTTCCAGCCGCGCATTCGGAATGGTCGCAGCCAGGCGGCGGGCGTCCTCGAGCTCGAACAGGGTGTCGTCACCCGACCACGCGATCAGAGTCGGTTTGTCGAATTCGGGCAACCGGGCGGCGACGCCGGTGGTGACGTCGGTACGCAACGACAGCGTGAGTTGGCGAAGGTCTTCCGCGATCGCCGGATCGGCCAGTGCCGGACGTACCCAGATCTGCGTGAAATCGTCAATGTCGTTGTGCGCCAATCCTTCATAAGCCCGCCGCCGGGCGGCGGGGGCGCGCATCGTCTGCATCGCCGTGCGGAACAACGACTTCGACTTGGCCGCCAGGATCACCGGCTTCAGGATTGGCGGCGGAAAGTGTTCGAACGCGTCGCAACTGGTGAGCACCAGCGCACCGATGCGATCGGGATGGTGCACCGCAACCAGCTGAGCGACCACACCACCGGTGTCGTTGCCGACCAGGACCACGTCGTCGAGGCCGAGCGCGTCGATCGTGTCGGCGACGATTTTGGCGACGCCGGTGATGGTGGCGTCGGTGGCCGGTCGCAGCGGTTGCGGGTGCGCCCCGAGTGGCCAGGTGGGCGCGATGCAGCGCAGACCGTGCTCGGCGAGAAGCACGCTGACGTGGCGCCACAGTTGGCCGCCCATCAGGTATCCGTGCACGAATACGACCGGCCTGCCGTCCTCGGGTCCGGTTGCTTCGTAGTGGATGGTTCCGGCGTTAATGTCGATCGTCGGCATCAGGACTCCTACTAGAGATAAGCTTACAAACAGTCTGTCTGTTCGTAAATTACCAACAGGTTGTATGGAAATCAAGAGACGCACCCAGGAGGAACGCTCCGCGGCAACCCGCGAGGCGTTGATCTCGGCTGCCCGCAAGTTGTGGGGATCGCGCGGTTACTCGGAGGTGGGTACGCCGGAGATCGCCACCCAGGCCGGCGTCACCCGCGGCGCGATGTATCACCAATTCACCGACAAGGCAGCGCTTTTCCGCGATGTGGTCGAGGCGGTCGAGCAGGATGTGATGGCTCGGCTGGGCACCCTGGTCGCCTCATCGGGAGCGACGACGCCCGCCGACATGATTCGTGCCGCGATCGACGCATGGCTGGAGGTGTCGGGGGATCCCGAAGTGCGCCAACTGATCCTGCTGGACGCGCCCGCCGTCCTCGGGTGGTCCGGCTTCCGCGACGTCGCCCAGCGCTACAGCCTGGGCATGACCGAGCAGATGATCACCGCTGCCATCGAGGCGGGTCAGCTGGACCGGTTGCCGGTCCGCCCCCTGGCGACCGTCTTGATCGGCGCGCTCGACGAGGCGGCCATGGCGGTCGCGACCGCCGACGATCAACCGCGAGCCCGTGCGGAGGTCGGGCAGGTGCTGCGCCGGCTGGTGGACGGGATGCTCAAGGACTGACGTCGGGTAGCGCGATACCCATGCCAATCGCATTCGCCTGTCTGATACTGAACGCTCGGGCGCGAGAAAGGACAGCGCATGACGCGGTTTCGTGTAGGTGTCGGCGACGGGATCGTGGCCGCCCGTCCGACGGCGGAGATGTTCAACCGAGGCAACTATCTCGGTGCGGTCGCCAATCGCGTCGACTCATTCTGGGTGCCTGATCACCTCAATCAACTGTTCCCCCGCGCGTTGTGGCAGCAGAAGTATTGTGGTGCAACAAAATTCATACCGAAAATCGATGCCGCCATGGAGCCGTGGACTATGCTCGGGCATCTCGCCGCGCGCAATCGGGTCGGGCGTCTGCGTCTCGGTGTGGCTGTAACAGACACAGGGCGGCGCAACCCGGCCGTGACTGCACAGGCCGCTGCCACGCTGCACCTGCTCACTCGCGGCAGGGCGATCTTGGGTATCGGTCCCGGCGAGCGAGAAGGCAACGAACCCTACGGCGTGGACTGGTCCACACCGGTGGCGCGGTTCGAAGAAGCGATGGCCACCATCCGCGCTTTGTGGGATTCCGGCGGCGAACTCGTCAACCGGGACTCTCCCTACTTTCCGCTCCGTAACGCCATTTTCGATTTGCCGCCGTATCGGGGGGAGTGGCCGCAGATTTGGATCGGCGCCCACGGCCCGCGCATGCTGCGTGCCACCGGACGGTATGGAGACGCCTACTTTCCCAGCTTCTGGCACCCTCCGGAGGAGTACTCACAGCGCCTGGACCTCGTGCGGTCAGCGGCGTCCGACGCCGGCCGCGACCCGATGGCCATTCTTCCGGCCATGCAGATGTTCGTCATCACCGGCCGCACCCGCGATGACGTCGACGAAGCGTTCGACTCAGAATTGGTTCGGGCGTTTGGGCTCAACTGCTCAGACGCAGTTTTCACCCGCCACGGTGCCCAGCATCCCCTCGGTGCAGGTTTCAGCGGTGCGCAGGATTTCCTTCCGCACGACATGAACGAGGAAACCGCGTTGTCGCACGTCGCGGGCGTCCCACCGGCTGTGGTGCGAGAGGTCCTGCTCAACGGAACACCCGATGACGTGATCGATCAGGTCGCGCACTGGCGGGACTGCGGTGTCCACTACATGGTGTTGATCAACCTCAGCTTCTTGCAGCGGAGTCTGCGCAAAGGGTTGGCATCGGTAGTGCCGTTCAACGCCATCGTCCGAGGGGTCAGGAAGTTGTGATGGCGCAATCACCGAGGCTGAAATTCTGCAGCAGAAGTGCGAGTGCGAGTCCGTAAGAGTCACTTCACCGTCGCGATCGTCCGGCGGGACAGCTCGGTGGCGATGTCGCACGGATTGGGAAACGGCTTCTTGACGAACTGGACCGACCACTCGAAGAAGTCGTCACCGAATTGGATGGCGACGTCGCACAACCGGGTGCCGATCCGGTCGCTGGCCATCGCGATATAACCGCTGTGCCCGTCGACGGTGATGTCGCTGACGGTGGAGCGGGTGAGGTCCTCGTTCTTGCGCTCACGGCCGATGGGACTGCCGCGAAACCAGCTGAAGGAGAACCACGGGCCGTCGATGCTGCCGCGCACCAGCCACTGGCAACCCATCGGGTTGCGTGCGGTGACGACGAGCCCGGCTGTGTTGGTCAGTTCTGCGATGGTCTGGTCGCTCACGCCGCCGCACTCCGGGAACGACGGGCCGTGGTTTGCCGCTCGGGTGGTGTGCTTGGGCGAGGTCGACGGACGGTCCGCGGGTGCGTGCGAGCCACCCTGGCAGGCGGCCAGCGGAGATATCAAGACCAACAGTGCCCATGCGCTCACCCGATACCGGGGCTTTCGCTGCGCAACGGGCACCCGTCCATCATCGCCGATGACACCGCACAAAGACGTCGGCGGTGAGGGTGCGCAGATGTACAGGGACACGCCGGCGCGGCCGCCATTCTGCGCAAGCGCACGGCGCGCCGAGGCGAGCGGCCCTTCGGGGGATTATCGTTGTGCCGCAGCACCTTTGACGGACGGCTACGGCGTCTTGAGAAAGACGTCGTTGAAGGTGACGGTGCGCAGTTTGCGTTCCCGGATGATGGCGACCAACTGCGGGTAGACGTGGGTGACCGGCAGGTGGTTGAGGTGCCCGATCACGATCGACTGGGGAGTGAAGTACTGGTCGGCCATCTTCACGATGTATTCCTCGGTGATCAGCGTCGAATCCGACAGCGAACCCGACCACAAAACCGGCACGTTGTATCCGAGGTCGGCGGCCACCGCGTCGACGACGGCGTTGTGCTTGGCGTACGGGGGCCGCCAGTACGGTTTGGCGCCTACGCCGTACGTCTTCTTGAGGAAGTCGTCGTTGCGGGAGAGCTGCTTGGCGATCTCGCCCTTGGAGATCGTGGTGCAGTCGGGATGCGACCAGGTGTGGTTGCCCAGCTCGATCTGGCCGGATTCGACCAGCGGCCGCAGCAAGGCCAGATTCTCGGTCCACGAGTCGTAGATCCCGTTGACGAAGAACGTCAGCCGGATGCCGGTGTCCTTGGCGAACTGCGTGTAGGCGCGCACGACCTCGGAGTTGGTGCCGTCGTCAACCGTCAGCGCGAGCAGGTCACCGCTGCCGGGGAGTTGGCTGAGCACGCCACCGCCGGGCAGTTGGATGCGGGCGCTGGGAGGGGGCGGCGGCAGCAGGCCCGCGGTCGGACCGGCAGGCGGCACGACCTCGGCGGCCGCCGGCGTCTGGGCGAACGTCCGCGGCTGCGGATCGACCATGCACCGGGCCAGGCCCACGCTGGCGATGGTTGAGGCGGCCAGTGACCCCAGGAAACGGCGGCGGTTCAGCTCAGACATCGCGGGATCCGGGCGCGCCCGAAAGGGGGCTGCTACCTGCGTTGACCAGCGACGACACCACAGCAGCGAACCGTACCACGACCCGCGCGGCCAATCCGCGAGGAACGCCGGTGGTGATCCGACTGTTGTCGCAATCACACGGCCGACGCCTACGCTGGAAAACGCCCTCGCGGCCGAGGGCCGTCGTAGCAGGAAGGACACCCGATGACCGTCACCGTTGTCGACGCAGGACCCCGGCGAGTCAGTCGGTCGGTCGAGGTGGCCGCCCCGGCTGCCGAACTCTTCGAGATGGCCGCCGATCCCCGGCGCCACAGCGAACTCGACGGATCGGGCACCGTTCGCGACAACGTCAAGGCGCCTGCCAATCTGGTCGAGGGTTCCAAATTCTCGACCAACATGAAGATGCTGGGATTGCCCTACCGCATCACCAGCACCGTGACCGTCCTACAACCGGACAAGGTGGTCGAATGGCGCCATCCGCTGGGTCACCGGTGGCGCTGGGAATTCGAGGCGCTTTCGCCGACGCTCACCCGGGTCACCGAGACCTTCGACTATCACGACGCCGGAACCGTCAAGAACACGCTGAAGTACTACGAGCGGCTGGGCTTCGCCAAGAACAACGCGAGCGGCATCGAGGCCACGCTCACCAGATTGCGCGACCGGTACGCCTAGTTCCGCGGTGCTGTCGAAAGTTCACTCCCCGAAGCCCGGCGGAGCGGGCACGGGAGCCGGTCCCGCCACCCCCACCCGGCTGGCCGCGAAGGCTGCACCCTGATCGATCGCCGCCGCGTCATTGGCGTAGGAGTTGTGCGCGGCGAAGTTCATTCCCTCCGAGCACACCGGGTCGTCGGTGGCGCAGATCTTCAGGGTTTTCGCCTGGTAGAGCGGACCGATCGCAACCTGCGGCTGACCCAGGAACTCCATGGCCCGCGTGTTCGGTGTGCCGAACAGCACCACCGCGGAGACGTGCTCGGCCACGGCAGGATCCAGCGGTTTGGGAACGGTGGCCGGGTCTACTCCGTCGGGCACCCGGGCCGACGTGACGAAGCCCATGACTGCCGCGCCCTGGGAGAAGCCCGAGAGCACCATTTTGGTCTTCGGGCAGGCCCCGGCCATCGAATTCACGTGGGCGCCGGCGTCCCTGATGCCGTCGATGCCGGTTGCCCACTCCTCGCTGGCCGGGTAGTTGACCGAGTACACGTTCAACGATTGCGCGCCGATACGCGGCCGCAGCGCGTCGACGAACGCGTCACCCGTCGCCCCCAGCCCTTCCTCGCCGGTACCCCTGGCGTACACCACTTCCACGTCGGGACATGGCTCGGCGAACGCAGCCGGCATGGAGGACGTCATCACAGCAGAACTCACCCCTGCGGCAACAGTTGCCGCGGACCCAAGAATGCGCAAAATCATGCATCTATCTTGCCCGCCTGAACACGTCCCAAACCAGTGCGGTCCAGCCACGCCGAGAATTTTCTAAGACTCGTCAGGCCTATCAGCTGAGGAAGCGAACAAACTCCCCCTGAGCAGGCGCTTCACCGCGTCCAGGGTGGCGTCGTACTGCTGCGGCGCCAGTCTGGCCGCTTGCTCCGACAAACCGCGGGTGAGCGCGCAGATGGCTTCCGCAGCCGCGGTCACACTGGTGCCCGAAGGCAGCACGCCCTGGTTTCGGGCGTCCTCGACGATCTCGGTGACGACGTCGCGCAGCGCTTTGGATCCCGGGTATGCCGGGGCTTCGCGGCGCGACTCCACCAGGCCTTGCGCGCGCGTGGCACGCAGGAACCCGGCCAATGACGGATAGTCGCGCATCAACTGCTTGGACTCGTCGAGCACCGCCTCGAGTCGCTCGACGACGTCGTCGGATCCGGCGGCGGCCGCGCGTAACCGTGGCAAGACGATCTGCTCGATCTCCTCGGCGGTGGCTCTGAGCAGCTCGCTCTTGTTCGGGAAATAGTGATACAGGCTGCCGCTGGTCATCTCGGCAGCCCGCGCGATCTCGCGGATCGAGGCCTGCGAATAACCCACCTCGGCGACACATCGAATGGTCGCGTCGATGATTCTGCGGCGAGTTTGCGTACCAACCGCTCCAACCGGCCGCCCGAGCTGCGACGAGCCGACCGTCATGCCGGGTACCTCCGCGAAGACCGGAATCAATTGATCGATCGAATATATTCGACCCGTGACTCGCCCACAGTTGGGACGTCCCGTCGGCGCGACCGGTGCGCAGACGCGGCAGCGGATCATCCTGGCGACGATGAAGTGCGTCGCCGAGGTGGGCTACGCGCGAGCGACGATCCGCGAAATCGCCCGGATGGCGAATGTCACGAGCGCCAGCCTGTACAACTACTTCCCGACCAAGTCCGAGTTGATCAAGGCCACCATCGCGACGAGATCCGACACCGCCATGCCACGGTTGCGGGAGGCCGCCGACGGACCGATCGGCATCGTCGAACGCGTCGCAGCAGTGCTCGACGAATGTGGTCAACTCCTCCGCGAGTACCCCGACCTTGCCGCGTTCGAGTGGGCGATCCAGGCCGAGAACCTCGGCACCTACGGCGAGCGCGACGTCACACCCGACGACGGGCATCCCCGTTTCGAATCGGTGCGCGAACTCCTGGCCGACATAGTCGAGGACGCACGGCGAGACGGCGAACTCGGTTCGGATCCCGACTCGCAGGCCGTCTTGGAGGCGGTCTACGCCTTGATCTACGGACTGACCGAACTGGCGGCGACCCTGCAGCCCGCGGAGTTCCAGGAGGCACTCGGCGCCTCGAAGGTGTTGGTGACCGGGGCGCTGTTGGGAACCGCATAATCGTCGGGGACCTTGATGCGATCAAGTGATTGATTATAGAGTCGGCGCACGACGAGTGGGACCGAGACATTGACCGAGACTGTCGGCTGCGCATTCGATGTCGACGCGCTGCGCCAGAAGTATGCCCAGGAACGCGCCAAGCGGCTGCGGCCTGACGGAATCGCGCAATACGTCGAAATCGCGGGTGAATTCGCGTGTTTCGGGCAGGACCCGTGGGCAGACCAGACCTTTGCCCGCGAACCGCTCAGCGACGAAGTCGACGTGGCGATCGTCGGTGCGGGCTTCGGTGGCCTGCTGACCGCGGTGCGACTCCGTGAGCTCGGCGTGCAAAGCATCCGGCTGATCGACCGGGCAGCCGACGTCGGCGGCACCTGGTACTGGAATCGCTATCCGGGGATCGCCTGCGACGTCGAGTCCTACGTGTACGTCCCGCTGTTGGAGGAACTCGGCTATATCCCCGAACACAAGTACGCCGGCGGGGCGGAGATCTTTGCGCACTGCCAACGTATAGCTCGGCACTACGATCTGTACCGCAACGCGTGCTTGCAGACCGATGTTCGCGAAATCCGTTGGGAGACCGAGACTTCCCGGTGGGTCGTCATGACCGACCGCGGTGACGAGATGCGCGCGAAGTTTGTCTGCATGGCCAACGGGTATCAGGCCAAGCCCAAACTGCCTGGCATTGCGGGGATTTCGGCGTTCGGCGGCCGCATGTTCCATACCAGCCGGTGGGACTACGGTTACACCGGCGAGAACCTCGAGAATCTGGCCGACAAGCGGGTCGGCATCATCGGTACCGGAGCGACCGCTGTGCAATGTGTGCCGCACCTGGCCGCGGCGGCTCAGCAGCTGTTCGTTTTCCAGCGCACCCCTTCTTCGGTGGACGTGCGTGCCAACGGACCCACAGATCCGCAGTGGGCCAACGCATTACAGCCGGGGTGGCAGCGTGAACGTATCGAGAACTTTCAGGTCCTCACCGCCGGCGGACAGGCGGAGCGGGACCTGGTTGCCGACGCCTGGACCAGCATCACCCGCAAACTTCCGGTCATGCGCCACGACAGCGACGGGACGGTAAGCCCCGAGCAACGCACCCGTGACATCGAAATGGCGGACTTCGCCAAGATGGAGGAGATCCGGGCGCGGGTGGCTGGCATCGTGACCGATCCAGCGACGGCCGAAGCGCTCAAGCCCTGGTACGGCTACTTCTGCAAACGGCCCTGCTTTCACGACGACTATCTGCAGGCGTTCAACCTGGACAACGTGGCGTTGGTCGACACCCGAGGCATGGGCGTGCAGGCAATCAGCGAGACGGGCGTAGTTGTCGACGGGACGACCTACGAGCTCGATTGTTTGATCTTTGCAACGGGTTTCGAGGTGGGCACCGACTACTGCCGCCGGACGGGATTCGAACTGGTCGGCCGCGACGGGGTGACGCTGACCCAGCGGTGGCGTGACGGCGTGCGCACCTTCCAAGGCCTGTGCACCAACGGTTTTCCGAACTGCTTCATCGAAAGCATTGCCCAGGCAGGGTTGACCGTGAACTTTCCCTATCTGCTCGACGTGCAGGCGACGCACGCCGCGTGGATCATCGCCTGGGCCCTGCAACGGGGTGTAGGCGAAGTCGAGGCGTCGCTTGCCGCGGAAGCCGAGTGGGTCCAGACCGTGGTGACGCGCTCGGAGGCTACCGCGGAACGCTCCAGGACCTGCACGCCCGGGTACTACAACCGAGAGGGCAGAGCGGACGCCAAGACCCGGCAGGGCAGCTTCTTCTTCGGTGGACCCACCGAGTACGCCGACACCCTTGCGGCTTGGCGTACTGACGGGGATCTCGCGGGTTTCGAACTGCGCCGGGATCGTTCATGAGGTCGCGGTATGCCGTGGGCCGACTGCGCGCCGCGACCCGGCGTCGGCACCCGCCCAAGGTGGCGATCATCGGCGCCGGGTTCGGCGGCCTGGGCACCGCGGTCGCGCTTCGGCGCCGGGGCATCGATGACCTGGTGATCATCGACGGGGCCGACGGAGTCGGCGGCACCTGGCGGCGCAACACCTATCCGGGTGCCGCCTGCGACATCCAGAGTCACCTCTACTCATTTTCGTTCGCGCCCAACAAGAACTGGAGTCGCACCTATGCCCGGCAACCGGAGATCCTGGCCTATCTGGAGTCGGTGACCGACGAGTTCGATCTGCGTCGCCATCTGATGCTGAAAACCTCGGTGCGCTCCGCGCGATGGAACCCCGACACCTGGCGATGGGACCTGCACCTCGACGATTGCGACCAGACCCTGTCCGTCGACGTCGTCGTCTGCGCCGTAGGGCTGTTCGGTGCGCTCAAACTTCCGGCGATCGCGGGCCTCGGGGATTTCGGGGGAACCGTGATGCACACCGCCCAGTGGGATCATGGCGTCGACCTGGCCGGCAAGAAAGTGGCGGTGATCGGAACTGGGGCCAGTGGCGTGCAGGTCGTTCCCGAACTGGCCAAGATCACCGCAGGTCTCACGGTGTTTCAACGGACCCCGCCCTGGATGGTGCCCAAAGAGGACCGGCCTTACACCGCAGACGAATTGGCGCGCTTCCGGCGCAATCCACTGGCCGCCCGTCGGGTCCGATGGCAGATCTGGAAGTTCCAGCACGACAACACCGCGACCATGGTCGACGATCCGGTCGTGGCGGGCAGGTCGCGGTTCGCGACGTCGTTTCTGGAGCGCACCGTGACCGACGCGGAACTGCGCCGATCCCTGACGCCGTCGTATCCCTTCCGGTGCAAACGTGTGCTGCTCGGAGACGACTTCTACCGGGCGCTGCAGCGAGACGACGTCGAGTTGGTGACCGAACCGGTCGAGCGGGTGACCCGGAAGTCGATCGTCACCGCCGACGGCAGGGTGGTGGAGGTCGACGCGATCGTTCTGGCCACCGGATTCGAGACGTCGCAATATCTTTCGGGTATCGAGGTGGTCGGTGCCGAGGGCCGGCGGCTGCACGAACGGTGGGGCGCCGACCCCAGCGCGTATCTCGGTACCGCCGTCGCGGGGTTCCCGAACTTCTTCATGCTCTACGGTCCCAACACCAATCAGGGCGGAAACTCGATCGTCTACATCCTCGAAGCCGGAGCGCGGTTGGTGGCCAGCGCCGTGTCTCGGCTGGCCCGTCGCGGTGGCTATATCGACGTTCGGCCGGAGGCCGAAGAGCGTTTCAACGATCGGTTGTCGGCGGACCTGGACCGCACCATCTGGACGCAGTGCGACAGCTACTTCCGTTCGCCGTCCGGACGCATTGTGACCCAGTGGCCCTATACCGAACTGGACTACGCGCGCCGCACGTGGCGGGTGCGACCGCGCGACTGGGTGCACCGGACCGGGGTTCCGAATTGCCGCACGGACCGCCCCGCGGCCCCGCTTAAGCTATCAATTGATTGATTTTCCGGAGAAAGCCCTCGTCTTCACCGTACCTGTGCATATGATCAATCGATTGATTAGTTCTACTGCCCCGGAGGAATAGCGATGTCGTACCTGCTAGCGGCCCCGGAAATGTTGTCGTCCGCGGTGACCGAGTTGTCCGCGATCGGTTCCGCGGTGGGGGCGGCCAATGCCGCCGCCGCGCTGCCGACGACCGGTATAGCGGCCGCCGCAGCAGATGAAGTGTCGGCCGCCGTCGCTGCGCTGTTCGCCGGCAACGCCCGCGACTATCAAGCGTTGAGCGCGCAGATAGCGGAATTCCACCAGCGCTTCGTGCAGCTGCTGGGCTCGGGGTCCGCAGCGTATTCCGCCGCGGAGGCGGCCAACGCCAACCCGTTGCTGGACCTGATCAATGCGCCTACCCAGACCCTGCTCGGACGCCCGTTGATTGGAAATGGTGTGGACGGGGTGGCAGGCACCGGGCAGGACGGTGGCCCGGGCGGATTGTTGTACGGCGACGGCGGTGACGGCGGATCCGGTGCGCCGGGCAGGGCCGGGGGCAGGGGTGGTGATGCCGGACTGATCGGAAACGGTGGCGCCGGCGGGCGGGGCGGCCCGGGCATCGGTGGCGAGGCTGGGGCGCCGGGAGGTCGCGGCGGCGCCGGCGGATGGTTGCTCGGCAATGACGGGGCCGACGGCGCCATGGGCGCCAGGACCGCCAACCCCGGCGGGCCGACCGACCCCGGCGGTCCGACCGACCCCGGTGAGCCGACCGACCCCGGCGAGCCGACCGATCCGTCGCCGCCGAATGTCGTCGACGCGGCCCGCGACGGCGACGTCGTCGCTTCCAACGGCGGGACCGTCACCGACGGCAACCTCACCGAAATCTCCGGCATCGACGCGGGGATCAACAACCCGGACGTGTATTGGGTGCACAACGATTCGGGCGACTCGGCGCGCATCTTCGCGATCGACGCCGAGACGGGACAGACGTTGGCGACCTACGAGCTCAGTGGCGCGACAGCCAACGACTGGGAGGATATCGAGGTCGCCAGAGGACCGGACGGTAAGTCCTACATCTATGTCGGCGATATCGGCGACAACGGCCAATCCCGCAGCAGCATAACCGTTTATCGAGTACCCGAGCCGATCGTCACCGGCACCGCCGCCAATCCGACCACCGGCAGACTGACTGGAGTGGAGCAGGTCCGGCTGGTCTATCCCGACGGTGCGCGGCTGAACTCGGAGGCGCTGGCCGTCGACCCGGTCAACCACAATCTGATGCTCATCGAAAAAACCGACGCCGATGTCGCCCGTGTCTATTCGACGCCGGATACTGGGTGGAGCAACGCGGGCAGCAGCAGTGCCAGCAGAACGCTGACACAGGTTGCCACCCTTGATCTTTCGGACGCCAACGAGCAACTCGTCACCAGCGCCGACTTCTCCGCCGACGGTTCGCAGTTGGCCGTGCGGACCTATGACGACGTGCTGCTGTGGAACCGCGCTCCCGGCACCAGCTCGTGGTCGCCGTTCAGTCAGCAGCCAGTGGAAGGCCCCGTCATCGAGGAGACCCAAGGCGAGGCGATCGCGTTCCATCCGGACGGTCGGGGATACGTGACGGTCAGCGAGTATGCCAACCAGAGACTGCACGAGTACAGCGTGCGCTGACCCGCGACCAACCCGAGAACTACTAGTACGCGCCGCCAACCGTCACGTCGGCGTTCCGCGAACTCTGGGCCGGCCCGAAGATGCACCAGTACGGCTGGGCGCATTGGGCGTCGAACAGGACGGGTGACGAGCCGACATCGCTCACCTGCTGTATGCGGACGGGGACCGTCTTCGTCGATGCTCCTGTGACCGTCACCGAGTACTGCACCCAGGTCTTGTTGTAGGTGCACTTGCCGAAGGGACTTCCGCCCTGGTCCACCACGAAACCGTCTTTCGTGGGGTTCGTGGCGCAGGTCTCGCCGGTCACTTCTACGTTCGTGATCAGTGGTTGGTCGTGCCGATCCGCCCCACCACCGCCGGGCACTTTCCAGTGCAGCTGTATGGAGAAGTCCGCATGGGCAGGCGCAGGACAGCCGATGGCCGATGCGCCCAGGGTCGACAGGCATACCAGAGTTGTCATTACCGCGCGGCGGCTCATCAAGCCCCTTCCAGCGTTGCCGGTCAAATTTACTCAGCATAAATAAGGCACCCGAACGATGCGTCAACTGCGCATATTTAAGCTCACCCTGCGAAGCTGCGGGCCAAGGTACTGGTAGTGACCCCCGAACGTGTTGTCCGGGAACGTGTTCCGGGAGATCCCTCGGACCCCGAGACGGTCATCTATGACCTGGAAGGGGAATTGTTCTTCGGGGCCGCACCGGAATTGGACCGCCACCTCTCGGAACTGCAGGGGCGGATCAGGGCCGAAGACGAAGGCAAGATCGTGATCCTGCGCCTCAAGCGGGTACGACATCCCGACGTCGTCTGCATCGAACGCATCGAGCACTTTCTACATGACCTGACCGACCACGGGACGACGGTGCTGCTGGCCGGGGTGCGCGCGGACACCCTCGCGGTATTGAACAACGTCGGCTTCTCGCGGTGGTTTCCCGCCGAACACGTCTTCCCCGAAGAGGACAAGGAATTCTCGGCGACCCTCCGCGCGGTGCGTTACGCGCACGCGAGGACGAAGGCCGACCACACCGAACAACCGGAGCTCTATTACCTGGTCTGAGGTCTCAGGGGTTCCCGGCCTTGACGGCGGCGATCACGCCGCCGTCGACCAGCAGATCGGTACCGGTGATGAAAGTCGCTCGCGGACCGAGCAGGAACGCCGCCGCGGCCGCGATGTCGTCGGGCGTCCCGATCCGGCCGGTCGCCGACATCGCGATCATCGCGCGCATGCCGTCCCCGACGGGGGAGGCGAGTTCTTCCTGCGACATCGGCGTGGAGATGATGCCCGGGCTGATCGAGTTGATCCGGGCGCCGCGACGGCCCCAGTGCGCGCTGGCCGCGCGTACGCGAAGTAGATTGGCCTGCTTGGCGATCGGATAAGCCATTGTCGATTCGGTGATACTGCTGACGAAGTCCAGGTCCAGCAGTTCGCCGGGGGGGTTGTGCGCCAGCGCCTTTTCCCGCTCGGCGTCCATCGGCGGGAACATGTGGCCGGCCATGCTCGCGATCACGACACCGGCACCGCCCGGCGCGACGATGTCTCCGAAATCCTGTAGCACCAGGGCGACACCGAGCAGGTCGACGGCCATCACCGCCTGTGCCGAGGCTTGCGCCGGGGACAGACCGGCGGTGTGCGCCACCTGAGTCACGGGCCCGAGGGAGCCGGCGAAGTCGGCCAGCGCGCGCACCGATTCCGCTGACGAGACGTCGACACGCTGGGTTTCGATCTCGTAGCCGTCGGCTCGCAGCGCTTCGGTCGCCGAGCTCAACGTCGCCTCGCTGTTGTCGGCCAGCAGCACCGTCTTGCCGGAACCGAGTCGCCGCGCGATGGCCAGGCCCATACCGCCGGCGCCGATCACGGCGAGAACTTCTCGAGTTGCGGTCACTGCATCTCCTTCCGGGCCAGATCCCAACCGAAGAATAGGATGTCCGCGGCTAGGTTGGACGGGGTGTCGGCCGAACAACCGTGGAATATCAACTGCCGACCCATCTGGGCGCGGTACTGCCCGATGCCCGAATCCGGCGCCTGCGCTACGGCCGGGTCCTGATCACCTGGCGCGCGCCGATCCAACCGTCAACCGTCCGAGCCCATCGCCGCAGCACTGGCCTGTGAGATGAGCTCGACAGCCTGATTGCGCGGGAGCGAACCCAACATCTGCATTGCGGCCCGCATGTCGTCGCCGACGATCCAGGTCGGTCCGTTGGTCAGGTTCTCGAACGCCTCGGCGATGACGTCCTCGACGCTGGCCGCGCCCGGCGGGACGTCGTCGGGCGAGGCGATCTGACCGCGGCTGTATTCGAGTTCACGCAAGGCGGGTGTGTTGGTCTTGCCCAAGATCAGCCCCAGGACATCGACACCTTTGTCGTGGAGTTCGGCCCACAACGCTTCGGCGAAGACCATGCCGAAAGCCTTGGATGCACCGTAGGCCACCATGTTCGGGCCCCCGGCGAAGCCGGCACCCGAGCCGAAGATGACGATCCCGCCGCGTCCCCGCGCCACCATCTGCGCAGCGAAATGGTGGCACAACTGCATCGGCACCACGCAGTTGCGCTGCACCATCGCCTCGGCGGCGGCGAGTGGATTGGTCAGGAACGGCTGGAAATCGGGGTCGGCACCGGCGCAGTACACCAGGAATCCGATGTCGAGGTCACCAACCGCCTCGACGATGGTGCTCGACGCGTGTGGTTGCGCGAGATCCACTGCGAGGGTGCGGGTTTGAACAGATGTCGCCGAATTGATCTCGGCGGCAACCTGATCCAGCACGGCTTGCCGGCGCGCCAGCAGCACGACGTTGATGCCGCGCTCGGCCAGGCCTTTGGCGAACGCGGCGCCCACGCCGTCGGATGCCCCCGCGACCAGTGCCCACGGGCCGTACTTCGCTGCGAATGTCACGTGCGCCCCGCTCCGGCAATTTCTCAAATAGACGAGATATACTCTCGAAATAGTGGTCCAACTCTAAGAAGACCGGTCAGAGGGAGTCAAGCCATTCGCGGATCCACTTCTGCCCCGACCGCGCGGGTACTCGACGTGGTCGAACTGCTCGCCCGCTCGACCGACCGGCAATTGCGTTTCTCCGACGTCGTCCGCGAACTCGATCTCACCCAGGCGACCGCGCACGCCATTCTCAAGACGCTCTGCGACCGGGGGTGGGTAAGCCGCGACCCGATGGACAGGACGT
This sequence comes from Mycobacterium sp. NGS59, assembly GCF_059812345.1. NCBI lineage: Bacteria > Bacillati > Actinomycetota > Actinomycetes > Mycobacteriales > Mycobacteriaceae > Mycobacterium > Mycobacterium sp. NGS59. Next base: position 88,396 of record NZ_JCALCN010000009.1, on the reverse strand, counting down.
TCACGCTGGGTCCGGCGTTGGCGGTGGTGGCCGCCCGTGCCGACATCGCCCGGCCACTCGCCCATCACGCCCGCGCGGCGGCGCTGCGGGTGTCCCGCGAGGTGGGCTTCGCCGGCTCGGTGGTCGAGCGGTTCGAGGACTCGCTGGTGATCACCGCGTTCGAGGGAGACGGGGCCACCGAACCCTCGGGACTGCCCGGCGACCGTATCCCATACGCGCCGCCGTTCGGCGTCGCCTTTGCCGCCTGGGACACCGCCGAGGGTCAGCGCGACTGGATCCGCCGCGGAGCAGGCAACGATGCCGAACGCGTGCAGCGCCTGCGATTGGTGCTGGCGCGCACCCGCGACCGTGGGTTCGACGTCGACTGCACCACGCCCGCGTTGGCGCGGGCCGCGCAGTTGGTGGGCAGGCTGCACAACGACGAGATGCCGGTTACGGTCCGCGAGATCCTTGATCAGCTGCTCGTCGAATTCACTGCCAGCGGAGCGCTTTTCGAGGACGGCCGGGCACCGCAACCGGTGGCCACCATCGCCGCCCCGGTGTTCGGTCCCCGACGGCAGGTCGCACTGATCATCGCGGTCCATCCGCTCAGCGCCATCACGGCTCGCCAGATCCGGTCGATAGGTAGCCGGTTGGTGCAGGAAGCCGAGTTGGTGTCGCAACAGTAGGCATGGCGCCCGATACGCGCGTTCCCCTTGCGTGGTTTGCTTCTGGCATTGAATGATCGGCGCATCCGCGGCGTCGATTCGGCCGCGATTGGTTCCGAAGGAGCGCACGTGGCCAAAAAGGAGAACCGTACGGTCAACCGGTGGGAACTGGTCACCTGCGCGCTCACCGGCCATGCCACCTACGCGCCCGACGACGAGGCATTGGCCGAAAGGCTCAGTGCCACCACCGAACTCGGGGAGGCGTGGCGCTGCCTACGATGCGGTGACTTCGCCCTGGGGGAGCCGCACGGGCGCGGACGTCCCGAAGATGCGCCGCTGATAACCAGGGGCAAGGCGTTGCGGCAGGCCATCATCATCCGCGCGCTGGCTGTCGAGCGCCTGCTGCGGGCGGTGGTGTTGGCACTCGCAGCGTGGGCGGTGTGGACCTTCCGCGGTTCCCGCGGTGCCATCCAGGCCACCCTGGACCGGGACCTGCCGATCTTCCGTGCAGCCGGATTCAAGGTCGACCAGATGACCGCCGTCCAAGAACTGGAGAAGGCACTGGCCGCAAAACCGTCCACGCTGGCGTTGATCACCTGCATGCTCGGCGCCTACGCGGTGCTGCAGGTTGTCGAAGGCGTCGGCTTGTGGCTGCTGAAACGCTGGGGGGAGTACCTGGCGGTGGTGGCCACGTCGCTGTTTCTGCCGCTGGAGATCCATGACCTGCTCAAAGGCGTCACGATGACCCGGGTGGTGACGCTGGCCATCAACCTGGCAGCGGTGGTGTACCTGCTCGTCTCCAAACGACTGTTCGGGCTGCGCGGCGGACGCCGAGCCTACGACGAGGAACTGCACGGCGAGCAGTTGCTCGACCTGGAAAGGGCGGCCATGACGGCCGAGGTGTGACCGAGGCGACACGCCCCTGGCTTGACTAGAGTTTAGTCAGGGGGTGACGATGAAGCGCGTGAGCGAAATGGCCTGCGACACCAGAACCCGCACCGTCGAATGGGCAGATCCGATGGTCGCCGCAGCTGCCGCCCGCGGCCGCGGTGGTCTGGAGTTCTTGCAGGCCATGGCCGCCGGCGAGATACCGCCGCCACCGGTGATGAGCACCATCGGCGCTCGCCTGGAATCGGTTTCGAAAGGCACGGCGGTCTTCACCATGACGCCGGCCGAGTTCCACTACAACCCGATCGGCTCCGTCCATGGCGGCATGTACTGCACCTTGCTCGATTCGGCTGCCGCGTGCGCAGTCCACAGCATGCTGCCGGCCGGGGTCGCCTACACCAGCCTCGACCTGTCGGTGCGGTTCATCGGTTCGATCAGCGTCGACACCGGGCCGGTCCGGTGCACCGGCACGGTGACCCATCTGGGCCGGCGCACCGCGCTGGCCGAAGCCGTGCTGACCAGTGGCACCGGCAAGTTGTTGGCGTCCGCGACCAGCAATTGCCTGATTCTCAATCCCTAACCGCCGCAACGAGATCGGAGTCAGGTGAAGCTGTCGGGTGGACTGGCTGACCGGGACCGCTGGACGGTGGCCGATTGGTGCCCGATGGAATATGCGCTGCAGTTCATCGGCACCCACTCGGCCATGGTCTTGCTGCGTGAAACATTCTTCGGCGGAAGGCGTTTCGACGAACTGGCCCGCCGCGCGGGAGTGACCGAACAGATCGCCGCCAAACGGCTCCGGCAACTCGTCGATGCCGGACTGCTGGAAAAGCGGCCGTACCAGGAACCCGGGCAGCGCACCCGCTACGAGTACGTGCTCACCGAGGGGGGCCGCGAATTGTTCCCGGTGCTGATCAGCCTGATCGAATTCGGCAGGTCCCTGCAGGGCGAAGCCGGCGCCATGGAACTCGTCCACGACGGATGCGGCGCCGCCGTCGTCCCCCGCGTTCGATGTACGGCGGGCCACGACGTTTCGCTGACCGATGCGGCCGTACGGATTGCGAAGCGCTGACGGTTCACCGCTGTGACAAGAGCGGCAGGCACGTGGCGATGTGCCGGACTCCACAGGGCCGCTTCGCCCGTTATTAACCGCAGTGCGGGGAGTGTGTAAAGCGGACGGGCTGCAATTTGACCAACCGACGACAGGACCGACGCCATGACAGCACTCCACCACGGGAAGCTGAGCCCCCCCGGCTTCGACTTCGTCGCGCCGATCCGGGCGCGCGCCTGCCTTGCCTGGCACGCCGTATCGAGAAGCAAGACGCGCGGCTTCCGCCTGATGCAACCGGGGGCCGAACGCTGCTGACCTCTTTGGGCCTGGACAGCGGCCCGGGTACGGTCAGCTGATGGCACTCCCACCAGCAGGAAAGGACGGCGCCGCCGTCGTCACCGGTGCATCGTCGGGCATCGGCGAACAAGTCGCGCGAATACTCGCACAGCGCGGCTATCAAGTCGTGTTGGTGGCGCGCAGCGTCGATCGCCTCGAGGAGATCGCCGGCCGGCTGGGCGCGCAGGCGCACCCGCTGCCGGCGGATCTGTCCGACCGCAATGATCGCGCGAGCCTGCTCGATCGCGTCGTCGCGTTGGGCCTGACCCCGGACATCCTGGTCAACAACGCCGGGTTGTCCACGACGGGCGTCGTCGCGAAGTCCGACCCGGCGAAGGAACTCAACCTGGTCGAGGTCGACGTGGCCGCGGTCGTGGACCTGACCAGCAGGTTCCTGCCCGGAATGGTCGAGCGCCGGCGGGGCGCCATCCTCAACGTGGCGTCCGTGGCTGCATTCGGCCCGCTGCCGGGTCAGGCGGCCTACGGCGCGGCCAAGGCATTCGTGCTGTCCTACACCCACTCGCTGCGTGGGGAGTTGGGCGGAACGGGGGTGTCCGTCACCGCGCTGTGTCCGGGACCGGTGGACACCGGATTCGGCGAGGCGGCCGGGTTCTCCAAAGAAGAAGCCGACGCGGCGTTACCCAAGGTCATGTGGATTCCCGCCGACAAGGTGGCGCAGGCCGGCATCGACGGGCTGGCGGCCGGCAAGGCTGTAGTCGTCCCGGGACTGGTCAACCGGGCGGCCTCGGCGTTGTTCCGGGTCGCGCCCCCGGAATGGATGCTGCCCCTGCTCACCCGCAGTCATCCTGCGCTGAAACGCAATTGAGCTATCCGGCGCGGTCGTCCTCGGTGGCCGCGCGCAGCAGGTCGTCGCGGGCGCGCGCCACCCGGGAGCGGACGGTGCCGACCGGACATCCGGCGACTTCTGCGGCTTCGTCGTAGGACAGACCGAGGATCTGGGTGAGGACCAGGGCCTCGCGGCGCTTCGGATCCAACCCGTCGATCAACATCCGGACTTCCACCATGTTCTCGATCCGGTTGCCACGCGGACCCGGTGCAGAACTGGCGGCGAGCGCTTCGTCGAGGTCGGCCACGTGGGCGGTCCGGGGCCGGCTCGTGTCGTGCCGGATCTGATCGACGACCACGCGACGGGCGATCGACAGCAACCAGGTGCGGGCGGTGGACCGGCCGGCGAAACGCGGCAGCGCACCGATCGCCCGCAGGAACGTCTCCTGGGTCAGGTCGTCGGCGCTGGCCGGGCCGGCGAGATAGGCCACCATCCGCCACACATCGCGCTGGGTGGCCTGGATGAATTGCGACAATGCCGCCCGGTCACCCCGACCGGCGCATTTGGCGAGGTGGGTAATTTGGTCATCGTCGCCGCCTGTCGCCACGGATCTCGAGGATAGGCCATAACTGCGGTCGATACGTCGGGAACTAATCAGCCGGTCGCGACGACTGATCTGTATCGGACGGTTTGACAGGAGGTGAGGAACCGCGATGACCACGACGACCACGACCGACGCATCTTCCGAACGCGCCGAGGTGGTGCAGCTCGATATCACCGGGATGTCCTGCATGGCCTGCGCGCACCGGGTCAAGTCGACGCTCAACAAGCTGCCGGGTGTGCGGGCCTCGGTCAATTTCGCCACCCGCGTCGCGACTGTCGAGGCCAGCGGGGACGTCACGGCCGACGAACTGTGCGCGGCGGTACGCGGCGCCGGTTACGACGCCGAACTGCGCCGAGGCGGCGACCTGGATGCCGATCCCGATGCCGACCGGGCGCGGTACCTGTTCACCCGGTTTGCCGTCGCCGCCGTGTTCTTCGTGCCGCTGGCGCACCTGTCGGTGTTGTTCGCCGTGATGCCGGGCACCCGCTTCACCGGCTGGCAGTGGCTGCTCACTGTGCTGGCTCTGCCGGTGGTGGCCTGGGCGGCGTGGCCGTTCCACCGGGTCGCGCTGCGCAACGCGATGCACGGCGGGGCGTCGATGGAGACGTTGATCTCCGTCGGTATCACCGCCGCCACGATCTGGTCGTTCTACACCGTTTTCGGTGAGCACCAGACCACCGAGCGCCGGGGCGTGTGGCAGGCCCTGTTGGGCAGCGACGCCATCTACTTCGAGGTGGCCGCGGGCGTCACGGTCTTCGTCCTGGCGGGCCGCTATTTCGAGGCCCGCGCCAAGTCGAGGGCGGGAAGTGCGCTGCGCGCGCTCGCGGCGCTGAGTGCCAAGGATGTCGCTGTCCTGCAGCTCGACGGGTCCGAAGCGGTCATTCCGGCGGACGAATTGCAGGAGCAGCAGCGCTTCGTGGTACGCCCCGGTCAGACGATCGCCGCCGACGGACTCGTCGTCGAGGGATCCGCCGCGGTCGACCTCAGCGCGATGACGGGCGAAGCCAAACCCGTGCGGGCGCGTCCGGGATCGCAGGTGATCGGCGGCACGATCGTGCTCGACGGACGGCTGATCGTCGAGGCCGCCGCGGTGGGCGCCGACACCCAGTTCGCCGGCATGGTCCGGCTGGTCGAGCAGGCGCAGGCACAGAAGGCCGACGCGCAGCGACTCGCCGACCGGATCGCCTCGGTGTTCGTCCCGTGCGTCTTCGTCATCGCGGCATTGACTGCCGCGGGATGGCTGCTCGCCGGCGGGCAGCCGGACCAGGCTTTCTCGGCCACCCTGGCCGTGCTCGTCATCGCCTGCCCCTGCGCGCTGGGTCTGGCCACCCCGACGGCGATGATGGTCGCTTCCGGGCGTGGCGCCCAACTCGGCATCTTCCTCAAGGGTTACCAGTCGTTGGAGGCCAGCCGCGCCGTCGAAACGGTGGTGTTCGACAAGACCGGCACGTTGACGACGGGGCACCTGACGGTCGGCGCGGTGACCGTCGCGCCCGGCTGGGATGCCGACGAGGTCCTCGAACTGGCCGCGACGGTGGAAGCCGGATCCGAGCACGCGGTGGGATTGGCGATCGCCGCCGCCGCAGCGCAGCGCGAACCCGTCGCCGACTTCCGTGCCGTGCCCGGCCGGGGGGTCAGCGGCAGCGTCAGCGGCCGGACCGTGCGAATCGGCAAACCGTCCTGGATCGCCGCCGCCGACCAGGAGCCGGTACTGCTCGCGGCCCGGCGCAACGCCGAATCACGCGGTGAGACAGCGGTATTCGTCGAGGTGGACGGCCACCCGTGCGGCGTCATCGCGGTGGGTGACGCGGTGAAGGACTCGGCGGCCGACGCGGTCACCGCGCTGCACCAGCGCGGCATCCGAACCGTGCTGTTGACCGGCGACAACCCCGCATCCGCGGGCGCGGTGGCCGCCCGCGTCGGGGTGGACGAGGTGATCGCCGACATCCTGCCCGAAGGGAAGGTCGACGTCATCGAGCAGCTGCGTGAGCGCGGCCACGTCGTCGCCATGGTCGGCGATGGCATCAACGACGGACCTGCGCTGGCCTGCGCGGACCTGGGTATGGCGATGGGTCGGGGCACCGACGTCGCGATCGGCGCCGCCGACGTCATCCTGGTCCGGGACGACCTCGAAGTCGTGCCGCTGGCGCTGGACCTGGCCGCAGCCACCATGCGCACGATCAGGGTCAACATGATCTGGGCGTTCGGCTACAACATCGCCGCGATTCCGATCGCCGCCGCCGGACTGCTCAACCCGCTGATAGCCGGCGCGGCCATGGCGTTCTCGTCGTTCTTCGTCGTGTCGAACAGCTTGCGGCTGCGCAACTTCGGCGCGGTGCGGGACTAGAGACCAGGGCGCTGCGGCTAAGCGGCCCCGTCGGTCGGCCACAGATGGCCGCGTCGGCGACCACGAGATGCGTTCTGCGGCAACACGATCTCGGGCTCCGATGCGGATGCTGAGGGTACCGGTGCCGGGTCGTCGCGCCGCCACACCAGGATGGCCAGTACAGCGCCGACGAGCACTGGAAGGTGTGTCAGTATCCGCATGATCGTGACGGTCCCGGACACCGCGTCCACCATGACGTAGACGCTGAGCGCCGCGGCAAAGGCGGTCAGCACCGTCGCGAGTCCGGCCGCGGCGCGCGGCCAGAGCGCGGCGCCGAGCATCGTCACGGCCAGCGCGAGCGACCACGACGTCGACTCGTGCAGGAGATGGTTGCCCGGGCCGCTGTGATCGTGGGTGAATCCGACGCTCAGGCCCAACCCCTGCGCACCCGCCACCACCAGCTGCGTCGCACCGACCGACAACAAAGCCCAACGCCGCCAAGACAATCCGGCCCGTCGCGGACGTGGTGGCCGGTCGAGTCCGAACGGCCCGAGCGGCGTGATCACCGGACGGGACTGGACCAGCCGCCGGAGCAACTCGGCCTGTTCGCCCGCCTGCTCGAACCACGTCCGGCACGGGGCACACCCACCGAGGTGCTCGTCGACACGCGCCGTGGGCACCGGCTCGCGCTCGCCGTCGAGCCGAGCCGACAAGGCTTCGCGGGCCACCTCGCAGTCCATGCCCTTATAGTCGCGCAGTACGCGCGAATAATTCCCGCTCCGGCCGACTTTTCTCTGCAGCGGTCAGCCGAATTCGACGAGCGTCGTCGGAGCCCGCAGCCGGCGCAGCGCAGAGATCCGGTACGCCAGCGGGACCACGGACCGCAGGAGCCTGCCGCGCCCCGGTGGGGCGGGCAACTCGCGCACCGCGCGGACGCCGGGAACGGCGAGCAGCTCGGCATATTGGTTGGCGGTGAACCAGAACGGCATTGGCGGCGCCGTGTAGAACTTGCTCAGCCGGAACCCGCGGCGGCGCGAGTACACACTCAGCAGCCGCGGAATGCTGTCGAACACCAGCTGGCCGCCGGGAAAGCGTTGCGCACACGCCGCGATCAGCTCGAACACCGTTGTTCGGTCGAGGTACTGCAGCAAACCCTCGGCGGTGATCAGCACGCCTTCGCTATCGTCGACCCGGTCCATCCAGGAGTAGTCGAGGGCGGACTGGGCGCAGTAGCGCAACCGGTCCGACGCGGGCAGTAGCTGCCGGCGCAGCTGCACGATCGGCTCCAGGTCCACCGAAATCCAGCTGAGTTCACCGTTGTCGACCCGCCAGAAACTGGTCTGCAGCCCTTCGGCCAGCGCGACGACGGTCGCCCGCGGATGCCGGGACAGGAATTCCCGAGTGGCGTTGTCGAATGCCAGCGCGCGCAACGCCGTGGCTTGGTGAGTGCGGCCGAAGTGCTGGTAGTCGTAGTCGATGCTGTCACGCAGGGTGACGGCCATCGGGTCGTCGATGATGCCGTCCGGCCGCGCTGCCTCGGTGGCTCGCTGATGCAGTGTGATCAGCGCGGTCTCCGAAACCCCGGTCAGGTGGCGGCCGTCGACGACTGACATGAATCTGACTGTACTGATCGGGAACTTTGGGGCCGCTCCGCACGACTACACCACCGACGCGCATGCAAGGAGGTGAAGCCTGACCGGGCCGATATGGATGGCAATGCCTCCGGAGGTGCATTCGGCCCTGTTGAGCGCCGGGCAGGGACCGGGACCGCTGCTCGCCGCCGCAGCGCAATGGCACGAGCTCGGCATCCACTACCGCGACGCGGCCGCCGAGCTGAGCCTGCTGCTCGCCGACGTCCAGTCCGGTAGCTGGCAGGGCAGCAGCGCCGAGAAGTACGTGACGGCGCACGGCCCCTACCTGGCCTGGCTGGAGCAGGTCGCGGTCGACAGCACCGTCTTCGCCGCTCAGCACGAGACGGCGGCGGCCGCCTACACCAGCGCGCTCGCCGCGATGCCGACCTTGCCGGAGCTGACCGCCAACCACGTCGTCCACGGGGTTCTGGTGGCCACCAACTTCTTCGGCATCAACACCATTCCCATCGCCCTCAACGAGGCCGACTACACCCGGATGTGGATTCAGGCTGCCGAGACGATGGCGGCCTATCAGGTGACGACCGAAGCGGCGACGGCCGCGATGCCCGTCGCCCGGCCGGCGCCTGCCATCCGCGCCCCCGGTGATGCCGCCGCGGAGAGTTCGTCGAACGGGTTGAGCTCGATCACGCAGCTGTTCACCGAGCTGACCGAACTCATCGCCGACCCGTACGCGTACTTTCTGCAGTTCTTCCAGCAACTCGGATTCAGTCCCGCGACCACCGTCGTACTGGCCGTGATCGCGCTGCTGTTGTACGAAATCCTCTGGGTCCCTTACTACGCCTCGTATGCGCTGTTGCTGCTTCCGTTCTTCACGCCGGCTCTCAGTGCGCTGAGCGCGTTGAATGTGTTGTGGCAGTTGCTGAATGGCTGGCCGTCGGTGGGACTGCTTCCGGTCCCCGTGGTGGCCGGCGAGGCCCATCGGGGTGTCTCGGAGACTCCTGTCGCGGTGGCGCCGGTCCCCTCGATCGTTACCGGTATGGGAGCGCAGGTGGCCAGTCCCGCGCCCGCCGCGACCGCCCCGGCGCCATCCGTCGGCACCGCTTCGGCGCCCGGAATCGGTTACGCCGTCATGGGTTTCGCGCCCCCGGGGGTCAGCTCAGGGCCGAAGGTCGGCGCGAAGTCGCCGGACACCGTGGCTGACGGGATCGAGGCCGCGGCGGCGGCGCGGGTGACTCCGGCCCGCCTCCGGGACCGTCGGCAACGACGGGCCAGCACCGGTGTGCGCGGCTACCGGGACGAATTCCTCGACGCCACCATGGACGGGCCAATCCCCGACGACAGCGACACGGAACCGTCCTACACCGCCAGCGGGCACGGGTCCGGCCCACTCGGCTTCGCCGGCACCGTACCGACCGCTGCGAGCGTCCCGTCCGGACTGGTCGGGCAGATGGGCGAGGGCGTAGCGGTGCCGTTGCTTCCAGCGACGTGGCCCGATGACGCTCACACCGCGCCGGGGCGGCGCTGATGCTCCAAGAATCCGCCAAGAATCTGTTGAGAATCCTCGGAGTGATCGATGGCAGTCTCAATTTTCATCGGAAGCCAACGGGGGCGGAAGTGAAATCACTCGAACGTTATCCAGGAGGTCGATTCCCGCTGACTGAGGAAACCGAAACACAACGTTCTGTTCGACAATCGACAAAGGAAACCAAATGACGCTCAACGTCAAAGGCGAGGGACTCGGTGCACAGGTCACCGGACTCGATCCCTCGAATTTGGAACACCTCACCACCGAAGAACTGCGAGAGATCGTCTACACGCACAAGCTCGTCGTTCTCAAAGATGTGCACCCGACTCCGGAGCAGTTCATTCAGCTCGGTCGGCTGGTGGGAGAAATCGTGCCCTATTACGAGCCGGTCTACCATCACAAAGACCATCACGAGATCTTCGTTTCGTCCACCGAGCAGGGTCAAGGAGTACCGAAAACCGGCGCTTTCTGGCACATCGACTACATGTTCATGCCGGAGCCGTTCGCCTTCTCGATGGTGCTCCCGCTCACGGTGCCCGGACACGACCGCGGCACCTACTTCATCGACCTGAACCGGGTCTGGGATTCGTTGCCGGCCGCCAAGCAGGACCCGGTGCGCGGCACGTTCAGCACTCATGATCCACGGCGCCACATCAAGATTCGTCCCAGTGACGTCTACAAGCCCATCGGGGAAGTGTGGGACGAGATCAACCGGACCACGCCGCCGATCAAGTGGCCGACGGTGATCAGGCACCCGCACACCGGGCAGGAGATTCTCTACATCTGCGCGACAGGGACCACCAAGATCGAGGACACAGAGGGGAATGTCCTCGACCCGGCGATATTGCAAGAACTAATGGAGGCGACCGGTCAACTCGACACCGAATACAAATCGCCTTTCATTCACACCCAGCACTACGAGGTCGGCGACATCATTTTGTGGGACAACCGTGTTCTCATGCACCGTGCAAAGCACGGTACCGCCGCAGGCCATTTGACCACCCACCGGCTGACCATGTTGGACGGCCTTATCACACCAGGATATGCAGTATGACTACCATCACGTTATCTCCGTACACCCAACCGGTTGAATTCACCGACATCGGCGACACCGCGCCGATCGAAGAGCACCTGCTCGCTCGGGTCCTGGAACCCTATGCCTACAAAGGCTGCCGCTATTTGAAGGACGCGAGTTACAAAGCGACCGCCGATTCGGTACTCGCATACGGGAACTTCAGTATCAGCGACCCCGCCTACATTCGCAGCACCGGGCATTTCAATGCCGTCGAACTCATCATCTGCTTCAACCAACTCGCCTACAGCGCTTTCGCGCCGGCCATTCTCAACGAAGAGATCCCGGTGCTGCGAGGCTGGTCGATCGCCGACTATTTCGATCTGCAGTTGCCCAGCATGCTGATCAAGAACACCTCGTCGCGGTTCAAGAGGATCATCCACGCGCAGAAGTTCTCCGCACGCTTGCTGTGCCAGAATTTCAAGGTCATGGAACGGTCGATGCGCTATCTGTCGGTCCCCTGCACCATCGAGTTCTGGGACGAGTTCGGCGGTGCTGCGACTGCTGAGGTCGAGCTGGCCGCACTCAACATTCCGTAAGTTCGGCAGGAGAGCACTTCACGTCATGTCTCAGTTACCAAACACCGTGCTGGAGCGGGTTTTTCAGCAGGCCCGACAGCGGCCCGGGGCCATTGCCCTGCGCCGCTGCGACGGCAGCAGCTCGCTCCGGTACGGCGAACTCGTCACCGAAGTGGATCGGCTGGCCGCGGCTCTTCGCGCGCAGTCGATTTCGCGCGGATCGCGGGTGCTCGTCATTTCCGACAACGGACCCGAGACCTACCTGTCGGTGTTGGCTTGCGCCAGGCTCGGTGCGATTGCGGTGATGGCCGACGGCAACCTGCCGCCGGCGACGATCGAACGGTTCGGCCAGATCACCACGCCGGGCGCGATTCTCGTCGCGCCCGGAAGCCGGATCGCGGCTTCGGCGCTACCGGCGGGCCTGCAGTCGATACCGGCGACGAGGGTCGACGTCAGCGCCGGCGTGACGGGCGCCGACGAACTGACCGAGGCCGGCGACGGCGCCCAAGACGCCGAGGACCCGCTGGCGATGATCTTCACCAGCGGAACGACCGGCGAGCCCAAGGCCGTGCTGCTGGCCAATCGCACCTTCTTCGCCATCCCGGACATCCTGCGCGAAACCGGATTGGACTGGGTCAGCTGGGTGGACGGGGAGACGACCTATTCCCCGCTGCCCGCAACGCACATCGGCGGGCTGTGGTGGATCTTCACCTGCCTGATGCGCGGCGGCGCGTGTGTCACCGGCGGGGAGAACACGACCTCCCTGATGGAGATCCTGAACACCAACGAGGTTGCGACCACCTGCCTGGTGCCCACCCTGCTGTCCAAACTGGTCGCCGAACTGAAGTCCAGCGACGGCAAGATTCCGTCGCTGCGCCTGGTCGGCTACGGCGGGTCCCGGGCGATCGCGGCCGACGTGCGCTTCATCGAGGCCACTGGCGTCCGCACCGCACAGGTCTACGGTCTGAGCGAAACAGGTTGCACCGCATTATGTCTGCCCACCGATGACGGGTCGATCGCCAAGATCGAGGCGGGCGCGGTGGGCCGTCCGTACCCCGGCGTCGAGTTCTATCTGGCCGGCCCGGACGGCGCTACCCCGACCGCCCCGGACGCTGCGCCGTCGGCCTCCTTCGGCACCCTGTGGATCAAGTCGCCGGCAAACATGTTGGGGTACTGGAACAATCCCGAACGCACCAGCGAGGTGCTTGTCGACGGCTGGGTCAACACCGGTGATCTGCTCGAGCGCCACGAGGACGGCTTCTTCTACATCAAGGGAAGGTCGTTGGAGATGTTCATCTCCGGTGGCGTGAACGTCGCGCCCGACGAGGTGGACCGGATCGCCGAAGGTGTGCCCGGCGTGCGGGAGGCCGCCTGCTACGAGATCCCGGACGCCGAATTCGGGGCACTGGTCGGCCTCGCCGTCGTTCCCTCGACCGACCTGGACGAACCCGGGGGCCGCAAACTCAAGCAAGCGATTGCCGCGCACTTCCGCGAGCAGTCGGAGTCGGCGGCGCGGCCGGCCGCCATCGTGATCGTCACCGAAATCCCGCGCACCCAGTCCGGCAAGGTCATGCGTGCCTCGCTGGCGGCCACGGTGAGCGGCGACAGAGTAGGAGTGAGTGCTCGTGGTTGAGACGACGAGGGAACGAATCCTGGCCGCTGTCTGCGACGTGTTGTACATCGACGAAACCGACCTGATGGATGGCGACGCCACCGATCTCAGAGATCTCGGTCTGGACTCCGTGCGGTTCGTCTTGCTGATGAAGAAGCTCGGCGTGGACCGGGAATCCGATCTGCCGTCCCGATTGGCCGAGAACCTGTCGATCGCGGGCTGGGTCCGGGAGCTGGAGTACTCGAGTGAGCCGGCTTGAAAACGGTTGTGCTGACGCGGTTCCGCTGAGCCGATCACAACGCAACCTCTACAACGGGGTGGTGCAGGACGGCGACCCGACGCTGTACCTGATCGGGAAGCAATACCGCTTCCGCCCGCTCCCACTGCCCCGTTTCATGACCGCCCTGCAGGCCTCGGTGCTGGAGAACCCGGTGCAACTGTGCGTCCTGGAACCGGGTGACGACTATCCGGAACTGGTGGCGCGGTTGTCATTCGACGACATCGTGCGGGTGCGTTCGGGTGAGGGTGATCATGCCGAGGAGGAGCTGACGCGCGAGTGGTCCGCCGGCATCCTCGGTGTGCCGCTGGTGCGCTACACCGTCTGGACCGACGAGCACGGCGACGTGACCGGCATGGACGTCCACTCCCACCACATCGTCGTCGACGGCGGCGCCACCGGAATCGTCGAGGCGGACCTGGCGCGGCATCTCGCGGCCGGAGATGAAGTCGAAGTGCCCAGTGTCGCAACGGGTGTGGCCCGACTGGCCCGAGCGCACCGACGCGAAGACGCCAAGGTCGAAGAGTCGCTGCAGCGAGTCGCGGGTGCCGTACAGCGCGAGCTCGCCGACGAAGCGCGATTGGGCGCACCCGGTCAGACCGCCCAGAGCACCCCGGGCTCCGCCGCCAGAGGTGTCCTGCGGGAATCGGTGACGATCTCCGGCGACGCCTTCGAGGCGATCCTGGCCCTGGCGGAGGACAAGCAGGTCCCGCTCAATGTGCTGGTGGCAACGGCGGCCACGGCAGTGCACGCAAGCCTGCGGCAGAGTACCGAGTGCCTGCTGGTCCATGCCGTGGACAACCGGTTCGGCGACCCGGAACTGAATGTCGCGACCTGCCTGGTCAATTCGCTGGCGCACTCCGTCCGATTTCCTCCCTTCGCGTCGGTACAGGACGTGGTTCGCGCCCTCGACCGGGGTTATGTCAAGGCGGTCCGACGTCGATGGCTGCGTGAAGAACACTTCCGCCGTATGTATTTGGCGATCAACCGGACCTCGCACGTCGAGGCGTTGACGCTCAACTTCATCCGCGAGGCGTGCGCGCCGGCCCTGCGCCCGTTCCTGTCCGAGGCACCGACAGCGACGGCAATCGGTCCCGTCGAGGGCATGACCGTGGCGAGCGTGCTGGACGAAGAGCGGCGCACCCTCGACCTCGCCATCTGGGACCGGGCGGATCTGCCTGAGACCAAGACACCGATAGCGGCACGGATCGCCACGGCGCTGGAATCGATGGCGACCCGATGGGAGCAGCCGATCGCCACGATCGCCGACGAATGGTTGGCGGCGGGCCCGGACGGGGCGCTCACTCGGGACGGTGGGGTGATGCGGACGCCTCCGCCGCCGGTGCCGGCCTGGTTCGTGGGCGCCGGCGTCGCCGACATCCTGCAGACCCGGCCGTTCGTGCACCGCTGGGTTGTGTGGCTGGCGCAGAACGGCGGTGCACCCGGTGCGGTGCTGGTCTTCACCGACGACGACGGTGACAAGACGATCGATCTGATGATCGCCTGTCACCTGGCCGGTTTCGCGTACAGCGTCTGCGACCGCCCCGACGACGTTGCGGTGCGGGTGACCGCAATCGGCGAGCACGGTGCTGATCTGACCGCGCACGCCCTCGACGTCACTGCGGCAGACCTTCCCGCGGTCCTCGACGATGCGCTCCGCGACCTCGCCGACGCGCGTATCGCGCAGGTGACCGCCGACGAGTCCCTCGCCGGCCAAACCGCTTACATCATGCCGACATCGGGGTCCACCGGGCAGCCGAAGCTGGTCCGGGTGTCGCACGGCTCGCTCGCGCTGTTCTGCCACGCGGCCGGCAGCGCCTACGGGTGGGGAGCGCAGGACACCATCCTGCAGTGCGCTCCGTTGACGTCCGACATCAGCGTCGAGGAAATTTACGGCGCCGCCCTGTGCGGCTCGCGGCTTGTCCGGACCACCGCCATGAAAACAGGCGACTTCGGCGCTCTGACAAAGGAACTCGGCGTCACCGGTGCGACGGTCGTCGACCTGCCGACCGCCGTTTGGCACCTGCTGTGTGAGGACGGCGACGCGATCGCGGAGATGCGCCGCTCCGATCTCCGGCAGATCGTCGTCGGCGGTGAAGCCATCCGCCCCGGCGCCGTCGACAAGTGGATCGAATCGGGAGCGGCACAACGGATCTCACTCGTCTCGAGCTACGGGCCGACCGAGACAACCGTCGTCGCCACGTATGTGCCGGGTATTTGCGACCAGGCACGCGCCCGGCTCAGGGTGGGTCGTCCCATCGTGCCGGGCAGCGTGTTCGTTGCCTTCGGTGAAATCGTCATCCTCGGCGACCTGGTCTCCGCGGGCTACCTCGGCACCGACGACCGCGCCTTCGGTACCGTGACCGCCGGCGACGGTTCGACATACCGCGCGTTCGCCACCGCCGACCGGGTAACCGTTGACGCCGAAGGCTTTCCGATCTTCTCCGGACGCAAAGACGCCGTGGTCAAGATCTCCGGCAGGCGTGTCGACATCGCGGAAGTGACCAGGCGCATCGCCGAAGACCCCGCAGTGTCCGACGTCGCCGTCGAGTTGCACAATGGCGGCCTCGGCGTGTGGTTCGAGACGGCGCGGACCCGGGAAGGCGTCGAGGACGCCGCGGCGGCCACCCGCATCAGGCTGATCCTGGTGAGCTCGGGAGTGTCCTCGTTCTTCGTCGTCGGGGTGCCCAACGTTCCCCGCAAGCCCAACGGCAAGGTGGACAGCGACACCTTACGGACCCTGCCGCAGTTCGTGGAGACGGAGCTCGACGACGCCGATACCGATGACCGGGCCGCCGCGCTCGCTCAGATCTGGAGCCGCCGACTCGGCACGGCGCTGCGCGCGGACTCGTCACTGCTGGGCGAGGGAATCGGCTCCCTGGACCTCATCCGGATCCTGCCGGACAGCCGAAAGTTCTTGCGGCGCCAGGTCACCATCTTCGATCTGATCAGTGCCGACACCGCCGCCAACCTGGTCGCCGACGTCGCGTCCACCGGTGGATGGATGGACGCCGACACCGCCGCCGAAATACAGCGCGACCTCGACGCGCTTTCGCGGCAACTGCCAGCGGGGGACGGCCGGCGAACCGACGCGGACGGCGCGATCGTCGTGTTGGGCGCGTCGGGAATACTGGGCACCGGCTTCGCCGCGGCGATACTGGACCTGAAGCGATCCGGAGTTCGGTCTCCCGACGTCGTCTTGGCGACCAGGTCGGCACTGCCTGAAGAGGGGCCGTGGGGTGCGCTGCGATCCACCGACGGGGTACGGATCGAACGACTTTCGGCCGACTTCGGTGCACCAGAGCTGGATGCGTTGCTGCGCGACACCGCCGCCGGGACCGTCATCAACTGCATCGGCAACACCAACGTGCTCGTCCCGTATCGCGAACTACGCACGGCCAACGTGGATTTGGTCTCCGCGCTGGTGGAGGCGTGTGTCGAGCACGGTGCGAGGCTGGTGCATCTGTCGACCTTCGTCGTCGATGCGGAAGTCACCGCGCCCCGAGTCACCGATCCCCGCTGCGCACCGTATCCGTATGCGGCGTCCAAGTCGCTCGCGGAGCTGATCGTCGCCGGCGCCCCACCTGCATTGGACTTCAGCATCGTGCGCCTTCCCCGGGTGCTCGGCGAGGACTACCAGCTGCGCGACTCCGCCGACGTCCTGGTGTCGGTCGTCGACGCCTGCCGCGCGGTGCAGGCCTATCCCGCATTGACTTTGACCGAAGAGGTGACCACCGGCCACGGCGCGGCGAGCGCGATCCTGGGCATCGTGCCGGAGCTGGGCGGGGCCCCAGAGTTAGGGCGGAACATCACCGTATTGCGCGGTGAGACAATGGAATACACGAAGTTGCTCGACGAGTTCGCGCTTGAAGAACTCGACGTCGCCGAGTGGAAACACCGGTTGGACCACAGCGACTGGGCGCGCCGGAATCCGCGCAGATGGTCGGTGGTGGATGGCTGGGTGAGCCTGGGCATGACCGTCGGCGCACGCACGTACGCGGAGTTCCTGGCGGACTACCCGACGATTCCGCTCGGGATCGAACCCGTCGCAGAACTCAACGCGCCGGCACAGCCGATTTCGAGCGTGCTCGCGCACGGATGTGACTCGACGTCAACCCTGCACTGACAGCGCGGCGAACACGATCGCCATGCCGGCCGCCGTCGTCGCCTGCACGACGCTGGCTAACCGCTTGCGGCGCAGGCGCGTTCCCCGGCGGCGCCGCAGCGTGAGGAACCGGTAACCCCAGACGCAGGCGGCAACCACGAAGACCGCAACCCATATCCAGTTCGCAATGCCGACCCAGCCCACGGGTGCCAAGCTTGCGGGTTCGGCCATCTCCATTCCCGGCATCGAGACATCCGGTGCCGCGTGCGGATTACTCGGAGTCAGGTGGCCACCCATTACCGCATACATCCACGCCATCGCCAGCATCTTCACCGCGTGATAGCTCCGCAACAGCCGGGTCGCTATCGCGCGGGCGGCGAGGACGGCCGTCATCACGAACCACCCGGCGGCCGCCAGGAAGAAGAGTTCGGCCGGCGTCGCGGGCAGCTGCAGGCCCTGCGGCCACGCCATCACCACCATCGCGACCGCCATCGCGAGATGCAGTGCGAGGCCGATCTTCGCGGTCCAGGATCGCCGGTCGGTGGCGACCGCGACACCCACCGCGCTCAGCAGGAACAGGGCGGTGACCGCCCAGCGCAACGGCAGGTCCTCGATCATTCCCCGCAGACTATGCGGTCGCACCGACGAACCGGCGAAAGTGCCGCCGTAAGCTGCAGGGGTGGAGACCGACGAGCTGAGCGCAGCCGCGACGTCGCCCGCGCGAGGGTTTCGCGGGCGGACCGCGTTGTTGCTCGGTGTGGTCGTGACCGTCGCAGTCGCAGTCGCCGGCTATGGACTGATCGCGGGGCCGCGGCACTATGCCGCCGCCGGAAATGGGTTCCCCGGCGCCTTCGTCAGCGCCGCCGAGCCGCTCGGGTACTTCGTCGCGTCGATGCTGGGCGCCTTGTGTCTGGGCGCGTTGCTATTGGTCGCCATGACGTCGCGGCCAGCACCGGACGGGCTGCTGGATCCGGCGGCATTCCGGATTCATCTTGTGGCCGAACGGGTTTCACTCTGGTGGCCGGTGACCGCCGCACTGATGGTGGTCGTGCAGGCCGCGCATGACACGGGCGCGCGGCCAGACGTGCTGTTGGGCAGGGGCATGCTGCTCGACGCCGTCGGCCTCTCCGAAGCGGCACGGGCCTGGATCGTCGTGCTGGTCTGCTCGGTGCCGGTCGCGATCACCCTGCGTTTCAGCACCCGGTGGCTCAGTCACGTCGTGCTGTTGATACCCACGGTGCTCGCCGTCGTCGCGACCGCGGTGACCGGCAACGCGGGGCAGGGTCCCGATCACGACTACGCGACCAGCGCGGCCATCGTCTTCGCGGTCGCGCTGGCCGCGTTGACCGGACTGGCTGCGGTGGCGGCGCTGCTCGGCGTGCCGCCCACGCGTCGGGTGCTGGTGCTGCGGGTTGTCTGCGGCGCGCTGGTCCTGGCGTACGGGATGGTCCTGCTGTACCTGCTGATCCCCGGTTGGGTCCTGGACTCCGAGTTCGCCCGTCTGGGTCTCGTGGCCGCCGTCCTGGTGGCGTTGGTGTGGTCGGCGGACTTGGGAAGCTGCCTGCGGTCGCAGCGACACGTGGTCGACGGCGCGGTCTCAGGACTGGTCATGACGGTGGTCGTGGCAGCGGTCTCGCTGATGGCCGTACAGACCGCGCCCCGGTTGCTGACGCACGACTTCACCGGCTGGGACGTTTTTCTGGGTTACCAACTGACGCGGCCGCCGTCCGTCCTGGGCGTGCTGAGCTTCTGGCGTTTCGACGGACTGATCGGCACGGCCGGTGTCGTGCTGGCGATCGCGTACACGGCCGGCTTCCTCGGGTTGCGCCGCCAGGGCAACTCGTGGCCGGTCGGTCGGCTGGTGGCGTGGCTGAGTGGTTGTGCCGCTTTGGTTTTCACCAGCAGTTCGGGGCTGCGGGCGTACGGGTCGGCGATGTTCAGTATCCACATGGCCGAACACATGATCTTGAACATGTTCATCCCGGTGTTGCTGGTGCTGGGCGGCCCGGTGACGCTGGCGCTGCGAGTGCTGCGGCCGGCCGGCGACGGCAGGCCGCCGGGGCCGCGGGAATGGCTGACCTGGTTGTTGCACTCCCGAGTGACGAAGTTCTTCTCCCACCCCGTCGTGGCCTTCCTGCTTTTCGTGGGCTCGCCCTACGTCGTCTACTTCACGCCGCTGTTCGACACACTGGTCCGTTACCACTGGGGCCACGAGTTCATGGCGGTCCATTTCCTGTTGGTCGGCTATCTCTTCTACTGGGCGATCATCGGCATCGATCCCGGACCGCGCCGACTGCCCTACCCGGGGCGCATCGGTTTGCTGTTCGCGGTCATGCCGTTCCACGCGTTCTTCGGGATCGCGTTGATGACGATGACGTCGCCGGTCGGCGAAATGTTCTACCGGTCGGTGAATCTGCCGTGGCTGTCCGACCTACTGGCCGATCAGCACCTCGGTGGGGGAATCGCTTGGAGCCTCACCGAAGTGCCGGTGGTCATCGTCATCGTCGCGCTGGTGACGCAGTGGGCCCGGCAGGACCGTAAGGTGGCGAATCGCGCCGACCGCCACGCCGACAGCGACTATGCCGACGACGATCTGGCGGCCTACAACGCGATGCTGCGCGAGTTGGCGCGGATGCGGCGCTAACCGCGGCGCTAGCCCAGCACGGTGAAGTTGCCCTCGCCCCTCAGCGCCGCCTGAACCTGTTCCCGGGTGAGCTCGACATCGGTCGAAATGCGTACTGCGGACGTGCCTTCGGAGTTCAGATCGACGCTGACCGCGCTCACCGGCCGCAACGCCGTCAGCGCGGTGGTGACGGTTTGTACGCAACCCTGGCAGTGCAGTCCGTCGACCGAGAATGTCTGTTCAGTCATGGTGAATAATCATACTGACGGCCAAAGTTACGCAGCCGCAGGCTGTTTGACACGACGAAGAACGACGAGAACGCCATCGCGGCGCCCGCGATCAGCGGATTGAGCAGGCCGGCGGCAGCCACCGGGATGGCCGCGACGTTGTAGCCGAACGCCCAGATCATGTTCAACCGGATGGTCCGCAACGTGGCGCGCGCCAGGTCCAGCGACTGCGGAACGATGCCGAGATCGTCGCGCACCAAAATGATGTCGGCCGCGCCGATCGCGACGTCGGTACCCCGTCCGATGGCCAATCCCAGATCGGCACAAGCCAAAGCCGGACCGTCGTTGATGCCGTCGCCGACCATCGCGACGGTCTTGCCTTGCTCGCGCAGTCGCTCGATCACGTCGACCTTGCCCTGCGGCAGCACCTCGGCGACCACGGTGTCGATGCCGACCCGGGCGGCAATCGACTCGGCCGCCGCTTTGTTGTCGCCGGTGAGCAACACCGTGTGCAGCCCGCGCCGGTGCAACGCGGCTACCGCATCGGCCGCTGAGTCCTTGACGGTGTCCGAAATCGACAGCGCCGCGCACACCGTGCCGTCGACCGAGACGAAAACGACTGTCCCACCGCGTGACTCGCCGTCCAGCCGCGCGGACTCCAGCGCGTCGTCGCACGGTGACGTCCGGGTGATCCAGGACGGCTTACCCACTTCGACCCGGCGACCGTCCACGATGCCTGAAACGCCACAGCCGGGAATCGCGACGAAATCCTTGACCGGCAACGGATTCGGCGAAGCGGCCACGATCGCCGCCGCGATCGCATGCTCCGAGGCGGCTTCCACGGCCGATGCCAGCGCCAACACGTCGTCGCGACCGAACCCCTCGACAGTCGTCACGGAACCCACCGTCAGCCGCCCGACCGTCAAGGTGCCGGTCTTGTCGAACACCACCGTGTCGACGCCGCGGACGGTCTCCAGTGCGCGGTGACCCTTGATGAAGATCCCGAGTTGGGCGCCCCGCCCGGACGCCACCATCATCGCCGTCGGGGTCGCCAGACCCAGCGCGCAGGGACACGCGATCACCAACACGCCGAGCAGCACCGAGAAGGCGCGGTCCGGCCCGGCGCCCGCGGCCAGCCAGGCCGCCCCGGCCACCAGCGCGATCGCGAACACCACCGGGACGAACACCGCTGCAATGCGGTCGGCGAGGCGCTGGGCGCCCGCCTTCTCCGCTTGCGCTTCCTCGACCAGCCGGACCATCGCGGCGAACTGGGTGTCGGCGCCGACCGCGGTCGCCTCGATGATCAGCCGGCCGTCGAGGACGACGGTGCCACCGACCACGGCTGCTTCCGGATACGCGCGCACCGGTTTGGCTTCCCCGGTCATCGCGCTGGTGTCGACGGCCGCGGTCCCCTCGACGACGACACCGTCCGCGGCGATGGTCTGTCCCGGTCGGGTCACGAAGCGCTGCCGCTTCTTGAGTTCCGCGGCGGGGATCACCAGCTCGGCCCCGTCGGGCAGCAGGACCGTGACGTTCTTGGCACCCAACGCCGCCAGGGCACGCAGCGCGCTGCCCGCCTTGGACTTGGCACGCGCCTCGAAATACCGTCCCGCCAGCACGAACACCGTGACGCCGGCGGCGACCTCGAGGTAGATCGCGTCGCTGTGCAGAATCGCCTGCCAGATCCCGTGCGTTTCCCGCGGCGGTGTCGGCCGAAACACCGTCGCCAACGACCACACCGTGGCGGCCACGATGCCGACCGAGATCAACGTCTCCATCGAGGCCGTCCGGTGCCGCGCGTTGCGCAGCGCGACGGAGTGGAACGGCCACGCCGCCCAGGTCACGATCGGTGCCGCCAGCGCGGCCAGCACGAATCCCCAGCCGGGGAACCGGGCGCTGGGCACGATCGCCAACATGCTGGACAGGTCGGCCAGCGGCACGAACAGCACCGCGGCGATCAGCAGCCGCCGCAGCAGGCCGCGCGCGTGGGCGGCGTCCGGGTCGACCGCGTCTGTGTCCGGGACGGCGGATTCGTCGTGCGGGGCCGCCCGATAACCGGCTTCCTGCACCGCCGCACAGAGGTCATCGTCCGCGACGTCGACAGCGTCGACGGTGGCGACGCGGGTGGCGAAGTTCACCGAGGCGCGCACCCCGGGGATCTTGTTGAGCTTGGTCTCGACCCGGGCGGCGCACGCCGCACAGGACATGCCGGACACGTCGAGCCGGACCCGACGCGCCCGCGCAGAGTCCTGCACAACGGGAGTCGCCATCCACGCCAGCGTACAAGCGCAGTCAGGACGTGACCGGCGCGTGCTCACGGGTGAGCGCGCACAGCCGCCACTGGCCGGGAACCCCCTTGAGCGCACGTTCGCTGTGCTCGGTGAAGCGGTGCCGCGAGCCGGTCACGATGTCACGCACCGTCGAGGAGACCAGCACCTCGCTGGGGCCGGCCAGCCCGGCGACCCGGGCCGCGATGTGCACCGCCATACCGGCGACGTCGGAGCCCCGCACCTCGACCTCGCCGGCGTGAATGCCGACCCGAATCTCGATGCCCAGCACGCGGACGGCGTCCACGAGGGCGTCGCAGCACGCGAGCGAGGCGCTCGGACTGGTGAAGGTCGCGACGAATCCGTCTCCGGCGGTGTTGACTTCCCGACCGCCGAACCGCTGGATCTCGTGCCGGACGATGGTGTCGTGGTTGTCCAGCAGGTCGCGCCAGCGGTTGTCACCGAGCAGGGCCGCGCGTTCGGTCGAGCCGACGATGTCGGTGAACACGATCGTGGTCAGCACCCGTTCGGCGTCCCCGCCGCGCCGCACCCCGGTGACGAACTCCTCGATCTCGTCGAGCATCGGCGCCATGTCGCCGACCCAGTACAGCGTGTCGTTGCCGGGTAGTTCGACGAGGCGCGCTCCGGTGATGTGCTCGGCGAGGTAGTGCCCGTGCTGGACCGGGGAGAAGCTGCGGTTGTCGCGGTGCAGGATCAGCGTCGGTGCGGTGATCCGCGACAGGGTGTCGCGCACGTCGGAGTGCCGCACTGCTTCGATGATGGCCCGGGCCATGCTGGGGGACGCGGCGCGGTTACCGGCCATGTCCCACCACGCCCGGAACGCGGCGTCGTCGGCGACGCTCGGCGCGATGATGCGCAGGATGTCGAAACCGCGCTCCACGGCGTCCGGTTCGATCGCGATCGTGGTGAACGGATCGCTGGCTTCCAGCTCGGCACCGATCGGGTAATCCTGGCCGCGCAGCGTGCGCGCGGCGCCGTTGATGCACACCAGGCTGCTCACCCGCTCGGGATAGTCGGCGGCCAGAACCAGTCCCGTCATCGAGGTGAACCCCGGGGCCAGGATCGTCGCGCGCTCGCAACCGACGGCGTTCATGACGGCGATCGCATCGTGGGCCCAGTGCTTCGGTCCGATCGTGTCCAGCGACGACAACCGGGACGACAGCCCGATGCCGCGCTGGTCGTAGCGGATCACCCGGGCGAACGAGGCCAGTCGCCGGTGAAAGCGGTACATCGACGGTTCGGAGTCGACCGTGTCGATCGGGATGGACGGCCCAGGCAGGACCAGCAGGTCGATCGGTCCGTCACCGAACACCTGGTAGGCGATGTCGCCCTCGCTGCAGCTGGCATAGCGAGTGCGGGGAACCTGCGCCACGGCTACAGGCTAATGACCGGTACCAGGCCCGATGTCAGCGCCCGACACGATACCGGCCGGCGGCGTCGGCAAGCGTCAGTCCGTGACCGGGGCCGGCGGTGTTGGCGATCAGGGCGCCGTCGGCCGCGGCGGGCACCCCGTCGAACAGCAGTTGTTCCAGCCGCACATGGTCGACGAAGTATTCGAGGTGGCGCAGGTTGGCGACGGCCGCTGCCACCGGGGTGTGCAACGCCGGAGCGCAATGCCCGGAGACTTGCAGGTTGTACGACGCGGCGACGGCTGCGGCGGCCATCCAACCGGTGTAGCCGCCGCAGCGGGTGGCGTCGAGTTGCAGGCAGTCCACCACGGGCGCGAGACGACGGGCTTCGAAGAGATCAGACACGTATTCGCCGGCCGCGACGTCGCAGCACAAGACGTGGCGCAGGACGTCGAGACCGGCGGTGTCGTCGCTGCTCACCGGTTCCTCGAACCAGACCACGCCGAGATCGTCGAGGGCAGCCCCGACCCGGCGCGCCTGACCGACGGTGTAGCCGCCGTTGGCGTCGACCATCAGCGCCACTCCGCTGCCGGCCAGGTCGCGCAGCTGCCGTACCCGTTCCAGGTCGCGAGTGACGGCGGATCCCCAGCCCTGTCCGATCTTGATCTTCATCGCGGTGCATCCGGCCAAACGCCAGTCCTGCACCTGTTCGGCGAGTTGAGCTTCGTCGAGTGTGGTGAAACCTCCCGAGCCGTAGATCGGGATCGCGCAGCGGGCCTGGCCCAGCAGCGCGGTCAGTGGCTCGTCGCGCAGTCTCGCCTTCAGATCCCACAGCGCCACATCGACGGCGCTGATGGCCTGCATGACCAGACCACGGGTGCCGAAATTGCGGCAACTGCGCCGCATCGCCTCCCAGGCGCCGGTGATGTCGTCGGGATTGCCGCCGGTCACCACCTTCGACAGCTGTTCGGAGATGACGGCGGCCCCGGCCGCCGAACCGTACGTCCAGCCCAGTCCCGAGGTCTGGCCGGCATGTACGTGCACGACGACGGCGGTGGTGGCGTCCCACTCGAACGTTCCGTCAGCCTCGGGCACCGGGGTGTCCACGGTGTAAACGGCGACGTCGATGCCGTCGATCCGGATCACGCGAGCGACCTCTCCCACCGGTCCGCCCGGCCTCGGGCGTGCTCGGACATCAGGTCGGCGGCACGCGCGGCCAGCGCCATGACGGTCAGCGCCGGGTTCGCGGAGCCCTGTGTGGGCATGGTGCTGCCGTCGACCACATAGAGGCGATCGACGCCGAACACGCGATGCTGCCCATCCACCACCCCCTGCTCGGCGCGGGCGGCCATCCGGGCACCACCCACGAGGTGGGCGTAGCGCTCGATGGTGATGACTTCCTGTGCACCCGCTGCGCGCAGGATGTCTTCCATGACCGAGGTGGCGGCCTTGATGAGTTGTCTGTCGTTGTCGCACTGGGAGTAGGCGAAGTGCGCCACCGGAAGGCCGTGGCGGTCGGTTTCGTCGGCCAGCGTGACCCGGTTGCCGGCCTGGGGCAGCAGTTCGCACAGCGCGCCCAGGGTGGCCCAGTGGATGTAGTCGCGCATGTATTCGCGCAAGGTGGTACCCCAGTGCCCTTGGGCGGCAACATGTTCGGACCAGGTAATCGGCAACGGGCTGACGGTTTGAATGGCCCAGCCCCGGTGGTACGGTTTGCTCGGATCGGTCTCGTAGAACTCCTCGGTGCTGACCTCGGGCGGTGGCGCCTTGTACATGCGTATCTCGTCGTCGAAGCGCCCGGCGACCTGAGGCGCACCCTGCACCATCAGGTAGCGGCCGAGCTGATCGTGTTCGTTGCCCAGCCCCTGCGGGTAGCGGTTGGTGGCCGAAAGAAGCAGCAGCCGTGGCGTTTCTATCGAATAGCCGGCGACGACGACGGCAGCGGCCCGTTGCCGGCGCACCACGCCGGCGTGGAAGTACTCGACGCCGGTGGCGCGACCGGTGCGGTCGTCGACGAGTATCCGCGACACATGGCAGTCGGGCCGGATCTCGGCGCCGTGGGCCAGCGCGTCGGGAATGTGAGTGATCAGCGGGCTGGCCTTGGCGTTGACTTTGCAGCCCTGCAAGCAGAATCCGCGATAGATGCAGTGCGGCCGGTTCCCGAAGCGGCCGTTGGGGATCGCCACCGGACCCACCCGCGTCGGGATACCCAGTGCGGCGGCGCCTTTGCGAAACACCCCGCCGTTGCCGCTGACCGGGTGCGGCCGGTGCGGATAGGTGTGCGGGTCGCCCCACGGCCAATCCTGCCCGGCGACCGGCAATTCGGCTTCGATCTGTTCGTAGTAGGGACGCAACGTGGCGTAGTCGATGGGCCAGTCAGCGCCCACCCCGTCGGCGCTGTAGGTGTGGAAATCCGAGGGGTGGAAGCGCGGCGTGTAGCCGGCGAAGTGCACCATCGATCCACCGACCCCGCGCCCGGAGTTGTTGGAGCCCAACGGAACCGGATCCTCGCCGCCGATCTGGCGGGGTTCGGACCAGAACAGCACATGCGAGCCGCGCTCGTCGCTTACCCAGTCGGTGTCCGGATCCCAGAACGGGCCGGCGTCCAGCACCACGGTGCTCCAGCCCGCCCGGGCCAGTCGCTGCGCCAGTGTGCCGCCCCCGGCGCCGGCCCCCACGATGACGACGTCGACCTCGTCGTCCTCGGGGTATCGGCGCATATCGGCGCGCAGCCGGTGATTGGTTCGCGAACCGTCATTGGGGATGAGCCAGGCGGATTCGTTGCGCGCCCGGACGGCGCGGTAGTCACTCACGCCGGACTCCGGCCGGACAGGTCGTCGTCGGCCTTGCGGGCGCGCTCCACCCGTTCGGCGAACGGCGCCGGGTCGGACTCGTCGTGATCGGCGACCTCCCATTTCTCCCGGGTGTTGATTCCTGGATTGAGATAACCGCGCGGGTAAGCCGGTCCGCTGAAACCGATCTCGTTCCACGCCCACGGATGCGAATAGAACGCGGTGGTGGCGTATCGCGTCCACAGGCTCCAGACGTGGTTGGCGGCGAAACCGTGCCAGGATTCGCCGCTCTCGGCCAGATCTTGCACATCCTGCAGCAGCCGCGCCTGGTCAGGCTCGCCGAGTTCGGCGTACCCGACGCCGTGCCGCGTGTGCGCGTCCTGGTCGAGGTGCGCCAGTGTGTCGCGCCAGGCCTGGCCGTCTTCGGGCATGTCGTCGTAGTGCCAACCGTCGGTCTCCGCCGTGGCCAGCCGGGTGTCGATCAGTGAAACCACCGGCACCCGCGGGTCGCGGTCCTGAGCAAGCAGCCGATCCAGCATCGGTGTAGCGATCCCGACTTCGTGAGTGGTGAAGAACGCCAACATGTTCGGCAGCGCCAGGCGCGCCAACACCACACCGGCCGTCACGTCATCCCACACGTGCGCCTGATCGAGCACGTCGAAGCCGGGGAACCGGCCTCGGCCCTGCGGGGTGATCGCGTGCTGGGTGGGAGGACGGAACGGCATCAGCGGTTCCCCTTGTCCGATAGCGGGCCCGGCAGGTCCTCCCGCCGCAGCACCGCTGCCAGCAGACCCATCGCACCGACCAGGGAGGCCAGCAGCGGCGCGAAGGCCGGCGGGCCGGACTCCATGTTGTATTTCGTGAAGCCGCCGGGCCGCTGCACGATTCCGCGCCAGTGCAGATACGTGCCCTGCACCCCGTTCACCACGATCGCCGCGCTGGCCGCCGGCAGCACGGTTTTGGCCGCCCGCCGGGAGAAGAACCCCGCCACTCCGGCTGGTATCGCGGTGGGCAGCACCACGACCGGCCACCACATCATCTTGTTGCCGAAGCTGGCGCCGTCATGGGACAGGTAGATCTCGCCCGCGGTGACGGCCGCACCCGCCGCAGTCAATGCCGAAAGCGTGCGTTCGAACCGGCCGGTCCGAATGTCGTGCACTGCTTCGTCGATCAACTTCATGATCGGTCCTCCTTCTCGCCCGGCAGATATTGCTGCACCTTCTGCTTGACCCCCTGTTTGATGAATCCGGCGGCGTCCTCGTCGCCACCGAGCACCGACTTGGCCAGCGACTTGGCCTGCTCGAAAGTGGCGTGCGGGGGGATGGGTGGAACGTCGGGATCACAGCGCACATCCAGCACCGTCGGCCGGTCGGCGGCCAGCGCACGCTCCCACGCCGGGCCCAATTGCCCGGCCTGGTCGATGTTTTCGCCGTGCAGACTCAGGCTGCGCGCAAACCCGGCGTAGTCCACATCCGGAAGTGATTGCGACGCTTCGAATTTCGGCGAGTTCTCCATCGCGCGCATCTCCCAGGTGACCTGGTTGAGATCGTTGTTGTGCAGGACCGCGATGATCAGCCTCGGATCGGTCCACTGCCGCCAGTACTTCGCGATGGTGATCAGCTCGGCCATGCCGTTCATCTGCATCGCACCGTCACCGACGAAGGCGATGCTGGGGCGGTCGGGATGTGCCCACTTGGCGCCGATCACGTACGGCACCCCAGGGCCCATGGTGGCCAACGTGCCCGACAGCGATCCCCGCACTCCCGCAGTGAACTTCAGGTGGCGCGCATACCAGTTCGCCGCCGACCCGGAGTCAGCCGCGATGATGGCGTTGGACGGCATCCGCGTCGACAGTTCGTAGAAGATCCGCATCGGGTTGAGCGGGTCGGCGTCGGTCATCGCGCGGCGCTGCGCGGTGTTCCACCACTTGTCGACGTACTTCTCGATCTTCTCCCGCCAGCTGCGGTCAGACTTGCGTTGCAGTAGCGGAATCAGTGCCTGCAGTGTGGCTTTGGCGTCGCCGACCACGTTGAGTTCATACGGGTAACGCATGCCGATCCACTTGCCGGACCGATCTATCTGGACCGCCCGGGCCTGGTCGAGTTTCGGCAGGAACTGGGTGTAGGGGAAGTTGGACCCGACGGTGAGCAGCGTGTCGCAACCCATCATCAGATGCCAGCTGGCCGTCGTCCCGAGCAGCCCGATCGATCCCGTCACCCAGGGCAGGTCATCGGGCAATACGTCCTTGCCCAGCAACGCCTTTGCGGCACCGGCGCCGAGCAGGTCGGCAACCTCGGTCAACTCCTCGACGCATCCGCGTGCCCCCTGACCGACCAGCACCGCCACCCGCTCACCGGCGTTGAGCAGATCAGCCGCCGCACGGACCGCAGAGTCGTCTGCCGCGACCCGCGCCGGGCTGATTCCGAGGCTGGACGGAACCTGCTTGAACGCGTGCCCGGGCGGTTCATATTTCAGTTCGAAGACGTCGGACGGGACGATGATGCAGGTCGGGCAGCCTTCGCTCAACGCGATCCGGATGGCCCGGTCGATCAGGTTCGGCAATTGCTGTGGCACTGTGCACATTTGGACGTACTCATGGCACACATCCTTGAACAGGCTGATCAGATCGATCTCCTGCTGATAGGAACCGCCCATCGCCGAACGCTCGGTCTGCCCGACGATGGCGACCACCGGTACGTGGTCGAGCTTGGCGTCGTAGAGCCCGTTGAGCAGGTGCACGGCACCGGGGCCGCTGGTGGCCACGCATACTCCGAAGCCACCGGAGAACTTGGCGAACCCGACCGCCTGGAACGCGGCCATCTCCTCGTGACGGGCCTGCACGAACTGAGGTTTGTCCCCAGCCCGTTGCCACGCCGCGAGCAGACCGTTGATGCCGTCTCCGGGAAAGCCGAATACCTGTTTAACATCCCACTCCCGGAGTCGGGACAACAACACATCGCCAACGGTTTCAGACACTGTTCATCACTCTCCTGCTAGCCGGAATATCAAGGGATTGGGGTCGACCGACAGCACTGGCCGCCGGGCGGGCACAGGCCGATAGCCGGCGCCCGCCGGGCAACCGCGGCAGGATCGCTGCCGCGAGCCGGTCACGACCACGCTGTCGGACCGGTGGCGATGTGTCGGTCGCCAGATCGTGTGCGCCGAAGGCCGCCCACGCCGCGGCCACGGCGGCGTCGGTGAGTGCGGCCCGCGCCCGGTACCGGTCGGCAGCGGCCAGACCCAACGCGGTCAGCGAATGAACCGAGTCCACCCAGGTACCGGCGGCGACGAGTTCGGGGCTGGGACGGATGCCTGAGATGGCGGCCTGAAGCAGATGACGTGCGCCCAGGATTCGGGCGACGACGACGGCCTTCCGGTCGACTCGCACCCGGTGAATCCAGCCCAACACGAATTCCGGGGCAACCAGAAGCGCGGCGCCCCAAGCACTTCGGAGTACCTCGTTGTATCGCAACGGTGCGGTCATCGGATCCGCCCGCTCACCGGCGCCACCGCAGCGCGGCGACCGCGGTGGCGGCGACGGCCGCCGCGCCCACCCCCGTCAGTGTCCGGCTGTGTTCGGAGAACCAGAGTTGGGGTGCGCGGCCGACCGCGCGGTCGTCGAAGACGCCGTGTGCGCCGTGGTCGCTGCCGGCTTCCTCGTCGCGCGGCTCCCACAGGTTGTGCGGACGGTCGGGGCTGGCAGGCTCCGCCGTCTGCTGCGAGGAGTAGCCGGTCCTGGCAAGGTACCGATCCAGTAGCGCGGGCATCACCCGCTGGCCCATGATCGTGGCCGCCGTGCTCGCGCCGACCCAGTACTGCTTGCGCCGGGGGTGTTCGGCTGCGAATACCACCGCGCGCCCGGCGATTTCGGGCTGATAGATCGGTGGGACCGGCTGGGGATGACGCGGTAGCCGGGACAACACCCAGGAGAACTGCGGTGTGTTGACCGCGGGCATCTGTACCACGGTGATGTGGACGTTGCTGCCCTCGTGCATGAGTTCGGTGCGCACCGACTCGGTGAATCCGTTGATTGCGTGCTTGGCGCCGCAGTACGCCGACTGCAGCGGAATCGCGCGGGCGCCCAGGGCCGACCCCACCTGCACGATGGTGCCGGCGTCGCGCGGACGCATGCGCGCCAGTGCGGTCATGGTGCCATGCACGAATCCGAGGTAACTGACCTCGGTGACGCGTCGGAACTCCTCGGCGCTGATCCGGTGGAACGGGGCGAACACCGAAGTGAACGCGACGTTCACCCACACGTCGATCGGACCGAAGGAGCGTTCGGCTTCGTCCGCCGCGGCCTCGACCGCCCGGTGGTCGGCAACGTCGGTGGGGAGTGCCAAGGCTTGCCCGCCGGAGTTCTCGATCTCTTTGGCGGCGGCCTCCAGCCCGGCTGAACCGCGGGCGAGCAGAGCGACCTTGTCGCCCCGTGCGCCGAACAATCGTGCTGCGGCCCGGCCGATTCCGGCGCTCGCTCCCGTGACCACGACAGTGCGCGACGTCGTCATCAAGTCTCCTTTCGGCGTGATCGAACTTCCCCTCCGGACAATACGCCTAGTTCATGCGTCGCGCACGACATGCAATACACAGGATAATCTCAGTGCAATATATGAGTCGGGGATGTATTGTGCGGGTACGAAGGGAGCGGGATGGTCTCAGCGCGGAACAAGAGTCGCTCCGACGCGACCGCGGGGGCGTTCGATGACTTTGCCGCCGAGCTGGAAGCGGCGACCCGCGGATTTCTCGACATCAATGTCGGGGTGCTCGAAGAGATGGAGAAGAAGATAAGCCTGGGCGCGCTGCACGCACTGCAGTCGCTGGAGCGCCTGGGCCCGAGCCTGGTCACCGAACTCGGTGACGATCTGAACCTGCTGCCGTCGACCGCGAGCCGGCTCAGCGACCGCCTCGCCGAGGCCGGTTGGATCACCCGGCGCGTCTCACCGACGAACCGCCGTGCCACCTTGCTCGAGCTCACCCCGAGCGGGCGCACGGTGCTGCGGGAATTGCTCACGTTGCGCAAGAATGCATTGAAAACCGTTGTGGGACAGATGAACGACGACGACCGCGCAGCCCTGCTGCGGGGCACCCGGGCGTTCACTGCGGCCCGCGAGAAGCTGACCGAGCAGCGAACGTGACAAGCGCGGAGCCGCACCGCGACGACCGCCGGCGCCGGTCGGCTTGCTGGTGTGCCGTAGCCGCGGTAGCCACCATCCTGGTCGCGGGCTGTGCGGCGCCGGGACACACCCTCGAAGCCACCCCCGAGACGGTGGCAAGCCGGGTCGATGCGGCGCTGCACGCACCCGTGTGGTCATACCGCATGAACACCCTGGTTGCCCTCACCGACGATCAGCGACTCGCCGAAGTAACCGATCCCGCCGACCCTGCCAAGACCCGGACGCGGCTTTCGCCTCCGCTGGCCACCGGGCGCAACCTGCAAATCAGTCGCCGGGACGAAGGACGGGTTTTCCTACCGCAACCGCAGCGCGGCCGGGTTGCGGTGGTCGACCTGGCGAGCTTGCAGCCGATCGACTACGTCGACGCCGGACCGGCGCCGGCGTATCTGTCCGAAGACGCGGGCCTGCGGGTGCTGCTCGCGCTGTCAGCCGACGGATCTTCGGTGACGCCCGTCGAGGAGTACGGACATCGGAAGTTGGCCTCCGCCAAGCTCGGTGCTCCCGCGGACGCGATCGACGGGGCCAACCGCGGACGCTCCATCGACTACCACGTCTTCGGCCCGTCGGGTATCGGCTATTACAAAGGTCCGTCTTCGCCGCCCACGGAACGCGGTTCGATCCCGATGGACGTCGCGGTGTCGGCCGGAGACGGGACGAAGGTGACGCGCAGCTACGTGGCAAGCCACGACGACCCGGTGCTGTATGCGGTCGATTCCCGCCGTGGCGGAACGGGATTGGAGGTGCTGGCCCAAACCAGGCTGCCGTCGCCGGTGCTTGCGCTCGGCACTGACGAGACCCGCATCTACGCCGCAACCGATCGTCAGCTGGTGGTGCTGGAGACGGCCAGCATCATCGGGTACCCGCGCCAGACGATACCGATAGTTCATGTCGCCGACTATCGTGCCGGCCTGCCAGCCGGTCCGGTGCAATCCGCGCCGGTATCGGGCCTGGCGGTGGGCCCGCACCGGGTGTACCTCACCCTGCAGGGCGCCAAATATGTGATCAGCGTGGCGAAACCGCGCCTGTGAAGGGGGCTGAGTGTCGGTGAATATCGATGACGACCTCGAGTTCCTCCGCGAACAAATCGAGGCGCTCAAGCAGCTGGGACAACGAGATACGGTGAGCGAGGGCGAGATCTACGACTTCAGCATCAGGTGGGGCACCGCATTGGCCGGACGCCTTCCCCGCCTGGTGCACTTCAATTCGTTGAATCAACTCGACGAGACCGGCGAGCGGGAATTCCGGTCGTTGTGTGACGAACTACGCGCGCTGGCAGCATTGATCGGGCGCTTCGAGCTTGTCGAGCCCGAACTCTGTTCGGCCACAGATTAACTCGCGGCGGGTTCGGTGTCGGGAGCCAAGAACTCGTCACGGTGCAGCACGATGCCGCTGCGCGGCTTGGGGCACTCGGGATTGCGGCAGGTCAGCGCGATCATGTAGGCATCCAAGTCCTCGTTGAGGAACAGGTAGCCCAGGTACAGGGCATCTCCGATCTGAAAGCCGGTCGCGCCGCAGCCGTCGCAGTAGCCGCCTTTGGCCGCGATCTGTTCGGAAACCCGTTGTCGGGAAGCGTCGTTCAAGTCGAACAGCTCGGGCCGGACCGGTACCTCGGCCATGTTCAGATCTCCACGTTCTTGTCGTAGTAGACGTTGTCTTCCCGCCACCCACCGGTGCCCTTGCCGATACCGGCATAGTCGTTGATGAACTCGATCTGGCTGATCCACTTGGCCATCTTGAAACCGACTTGGGTTTCCACCCGGAGCCGCAGCGGTGCGCCGTGTTGAATCGGCAAGGGCTGACCGTTCATCTCGTAGGCAAGCAACGTCTGGGGCTTGTAGACGAGTTCGAGGTCGATCACCTCGTAGAACTGTCCGCCGCCGTGCGAGGCGGGCTCGTCGCGGTCGTTGTCCTGCATCGTCAGGAAACAGACGTACCTGGCCTGCGGCAGCGGTCGCACCAAGTCCGCGAGCTCTGCCAGCGGAATCCCGCTCCACTCGCCGATGCTGGTCCAGCCCTGCACACAGTGATGCATGACTCGCTGTGATTGCCGGCCGGCGAGGGCGCGCAGCGCCGCCAGATCCAGGGTCACCGGGTTTTCCACCAGACCGCCGACGCGCAATCGCCAATCGACGAAGTTGTGCACCGCCATCACCTTGTATTCGGTGCTGGCCGGGGGCTTTCCGTTGACCCGATGGGACTCGGAGATTTTCTCCGCAGGATAGTCCTGCCGAGAATCCAGCGGACGCAGCAGAACCCGGCGTGCGAGGTTGACCACCGCGCCCAGCACCCGCTGGACCGACCGGGGTCTGCGCAGGCTCCAGATCGTTGCTGCGGCATGGACGGCGACGATTGCCGCGATGATCACCAGCGACAGCACCGTGGCCAGCGTGGTGTTGCGCACCGAGCCGAAGATCATCGAGGCGGTCAGCGAACCCCAGCCCCAGAAGAAGACCATTGAAAGATGGATCACGATGAATATCAGGAAGGCGAGCAAACCCAGGAAGTGCAGGCTGCGCGCCCACTGGCGACCGCCCCACATCCGGACGTACCACGGGAATCGTGCTGCGATCGCGGGGGATTGCGCAGCGCCGGTGAGGATCTGGAACGGCGCGAGCACGAAGACGACGCCGGCGTAGGTCAATTTCTGCATGGCGTCCATCGGTTCGCCGGGCAGCAGCGGCGGCAAGTTGAAACTCAAATAGGTGACGACGTCGTCCCAGGCGGTCGAGAAGATCGACCAGGAAGCCGGCCAGTACCGGTGCCATTGGCCGGTGGCGAACAACAGCACGTAGTAGGACAGGCCCAGCAGAATCCAGCCGATCACCGCAAAGAAGTGCCAGTGGCGGCCCATGCCGAGTTGTGCGTGGCCGGGTAAGGCGACAATCGGGTGGTAGGTCTCCTCTTCGTCGAGGGTGTCGTACAACCGGTCGCGCGGCATCACCTTGCGGGTGAACCGCGCCCATTCGGTGCCCGGTCTGCTGTCGTCGTGCCAATACAGCTTGGGGTGGGTGGCGAGGATTTCGATGCCGCTGCGGATGATCAACGTCACGAACAGCACGTTGAGCCAGTGCTCGATGCGCAGCCACGCCGGGTAATCCAGAGTTGTCATCGCAGAAGGATCCGTTCAGTCTTGCCAGCCTTGCCGGCGTGGATAAGCCACGTTCACCCCGGAAAGAACCGTGACGTGCACGGCGACGAAGCCAGCGGCCAGCGCCATCGCCAACGTTCCGGGCGCCACATCCCACCGACCGGTCAACGCTTCAAGGCCGGGTAAGCCGATCAGCCTGCTGCCCAGGTAAATTCCGAGGAAGACCACGCAGACGAAGCTACCGAGATACCAACCCCGTTGCGGCACAGCATCGTTGACCGTCGCCACCAGCGCCGTCGCGGCAAGCAGGCAACCGGCGATCAGTGCCACCGCGTAGCCGATGAAATAACCGGGCAAACTCGGCCCAGTGGTGAGGACATAGACGTGGACGGCAACCAGGCCGAGCAACAGGACTTCACCGATCGCGGTCACCGTCCGGGGCAGATCGAAAGCGATCCACCCGTCGAACGTGAGCAGTCGAGACGACAGGATGCCGTGCCAGACTTTGAGCCATAGCCGTCCGACTAAACCGACCACCAGTGGGAGATACCCGCGGGAGGTGGTGGCAAACGCGCCGCGGGTCACCGGCGACCGGTCCCGCTGCCGATCGGCCCGCCATCGCCGTCGGCGAGCCGGTGCGCCGTCTCGAACAACAGCGCGTGGACGAACGCCTGCGGCAGGTTACCCCGCAGTTGGCGCTGCGTGACGTCGAATTCCTCGGCGAACAGGCCCGGTGAGCCGCAGGCGGTCCGGTTGCGTTCGAACCACCGCACCGCCAGGACGGTGTTGCCCTGTTGGTGATCGGCCAACGCCATCAGGAAGCCGCACAACAGGAATGCTCCTTCCGCCTCGCCCAACGGCCGCTCGTCCGGTTGGAAGCGATAGACGAATCCGTGTCTTCCCAACTCGGCACGCACAGCTTCGATGGTCTTCACCGTCCGTGGATCATCGGACGGCACCGCGCCCCGGATCGCCGGGATGAGCAGTGCGGCGTCGATCCGCGAATCATCCGGTGCCCGTTGCCATCTGCGCGTTGGATGCAAACAGTCCGAGTCGGTGCTCGAGATCAGTTGGTCGGCCAGTTGCCGCCATTGCGAACCCTGCGGTGCCGGTGCCACCTCACTGATGTGCCGTAATCCCGCCGCGCACGTCAATCGCGAATGCGCCCAATGCTTGTCGGCCAACTCCCAGATGCCGGCGTCGGGCTCGCGCCACCGGTCCTCGATGGTCTGCGCCAATGTCTGCGCCGCGCGCCAGTGATCGCTGTCGAGGCGGTCGAGGCGTGCCGCCGCGGCCAGCAGGAGCAGCGCCTCACCGCAGGCGTCGAGCTGGAACTGGTCGGTCACCCAGTTGCCGCTCTTGACCACGGCACCGGGATAACCGGGCAGATCGAGATCCCGTTCCCGCGGCAGCGCGCTGCCGTCCACCGAGTAGGCCGGCTGGAGTCGGGGTCCGTCGGCCAGCACGCGCTCGCTGACGAACCGGACAGCATCGTCGAGCAACGGGTAGCCACCGGCACCGGCGATCGCCTGTCCGGCGTAACACTGGTCGCGGATCCAGCAGTACCGGTAGTCGTAGTTGCGGCCCTGTTCGGCGCGCTCCGGCAGCGACATCGTCGCCGCCGCAACCATGCCGCCCCCGCTGTTGGTCAGGCCGCGCAGCACCGCGTAGGCGAGTTCGGCACGACATCGGCCAGGGTGCCCGAGACATCGGGAACCGCGTCGTGCCAAGCACTTTCGGTCTGCCGCCAGGCGTCGTCGGGCCGCACCGGGCCGGATCTCAATTCCCGGTCCGAGCATTCCAGGACCAGGTCGCGGTCCTGTCCCGGCAGCACCTGCACGATCAGCTCGAGCAAACCGTCTGCGCAGCGTTGCGCGTCGTGCGCACCGGTCCAGCGGAACCGGTGTGGTCCGCAACGGCCGGTCCAAATCCCTTCCGTGCGGCTCAGATCGCGCATCGGCTCGGCGCCGAAGTCGGCACGTAAGTCCAGCACGATCCGCACTTGCACCGGACGATCGAGCGCGGATACGCGGCGCAACAATACCGCCTGGTGCCGATCACCGGGATACGCCAACGCTTCTCGGCATTCGACAATGCCGTCGGTGGTCACCCACCGCGACCGCCAGATCAGCGATCGCTTCTCATAGTGGCCACCCCACACGAACCCGGTGTCGGCCGGGCACACGACGTAGGCACCGCGCCCACCTAGCAGCGAGCTGAAGACCGCCGGACTGTCCCAGCGCGGCAGGCACATCCAGCAATAGTCACCACGCGGTCCGACGACGACTCCCCGCTCTCCGTCGGCGAGCAACGCGTAGTCGCGTAACACGTGCGGAGACAACAATCCTGCACTGGCTTGCTTGTCATTCATCGGCCCTGACCACGCTACAAGCGTGACCTGGGGACTTGCTGTCAATGATCGGGACCAGGTAGTGCGCCGCATAGTGGCGGACGGCCTGGGGGTCCGAGGTGTCGAGGCGATCGGTGGGGAACACGATGATGCCGACGGCCACCCGCAGCAGGATGTCGGCGATGTTGGCCAGGTCTGCCTCGGGCATGTCGGCGCCGCACCGGCGCAGGGTGTGGGCGATCCCGTCGGCGAACTGGTTGATCGGAAAGACCTGCGAGCGGGAGAACATCCCGAACAACTCGGGTTCGCTCTCGGCGATGCGCGAATACAGCGGGGAATCCTGGATGAGTCGGACGCCGAGGGCGAACGCCTCGATGACCGCCTCCTGCGGGTTCCGGCCGCTGGTGGCGTGGTCCAGAGTGGTGAAGAAAAGCTTGCCCTCGCGTCGCACTACCGCCTCGAAAAGGGCGTCCTTGCTGGGGAAGCGGCGGTAGATGGTGCTGCGGCTGACGCCCGCGCGGGCGGCGATGTCCTCGATGTTGGCCCGGCGCACCCCGTAGGTCTCGAAGATGGCGCGGGCGGTGTCCAGGATGGTGCGGTCGAGGTCGGTGAGGTCGGCCGACGCCTGCGGGCCCATCTTGGACGGCATGACTGTGATTCTCTCTGCACCGCGTGTGGGGTCGACGCTGTGGTGGTCACCACATTGGTCGCCGGGTCCACTAAGGGTAAGGTGAAACAAAAGTACAAGTTTGTGTCTGTGCTTCACAACCGGGGGACACCATGACGGCTGAACTGGATCTGGACTTCGACACCGGCGTGCGCGAGGGGACGCCGATGGTCGTCGACGAGATTGACGAGACGGCACCGGTGCTCGGTCCGGATTCGCTCATCTGGAAGTTCTACGGGGACCACCGCACCCAGATCTTCGGCTTTCAACGGGTCGCGGGCACCGAGAACTGCATCGAACAACTGGGCCAGGGCGTGCTGGACCATTCGGTGATCTTCAGCGACACCCTCGGTCGGGCCAAGCGGACCGGTCCGCCCCTGATGAAGACGGTGTACTCCGACGACCCGCACGCCTGGGGCCGGACCGTGCGCGACTTCCACAAGCCGATCAAGGGCACCATCAGCGACGGCTCGCGCTACCACGCGCTGAATCCCGAGCTGTTCTACTGGGCGCACGCGACCTTCGTCGACCAGGTGCTCTACAACACCGACACCTTCATCCGGCGGTTGTCGCACGCCGAGAAGGAGCAGATTTTTCAGGAGAGCAAGGTCTGGTTCAGCCTCTACGGCGTCAGTGACCGCGGGCAGCCGCAGACCTACGACCAGTTCGTCGCCTACTGGGACGGCATGCTGGAACGCTTCGTGCCGCACAAGACGGTGTTGTACGGCACCGGTTACATCCGGAAAGGCATCCCGGCGCCGCGCCGGATTCCGCCGCCGATCTGGAAGATCCTGTCGGCGCCGATCAATGCCTACGCTCGGCTGGTCATCGTCGGAACGTGTCCGCCGCAGATGCGCGAAGTGTGCGGCTTGGCCTGGAACGATAAGAAGGAGAAGCGTTTTCAGCGCTTCGCCGCCGTCATGCGGGCGCTCAATCCGGTGTTGAACCGGTTGCCGGTGCGCGTGATCTACACGCCGTGGGCGGCGGATGCGTGGGAGCGGGTGGGGGTCGACCCACGCAAGCGGCTCAACTGAGAGATTGACAGCCGCCTAGTCCGATGGTCGTGACCCGCTGCGAGCGGCCTAGCGGCCGCTCTTGCGATCGCGACTAGTCCCGCTTGCGGGTCGCCGCCGCGGGATGGGAAGTCCCATGCACCCGCACGGTGACCGTGGGTCATGATGGTTCGAGGCAGATCGAAGAGCGATCGGGAGACCCGGACCCATGAATCTGGTAGCGGCGGTTCTTGACCGGCTGGCCAATCCCGCGCGCGTGGCGGACCCCGACAAGTTGCGCAACGCCGTCTCCGGCAAGACCGTGCTGGTGACCGGTGCTTCGTACGGCATCGGCGAGGCGACCGCCCGCAAGTTGGCCGCAGCCGGGGCCGGCGTGCTGCTCGTGGCGCGATCGGCCGAGCGGCTCGAGGACCTCGCGGCCGCGATCAACGCCGGTGGGGGACAGGCCGCGGCCTACCCGACCGATCTGAGCGACGAAGCCGCCGTCGCCGTGCTGACCAAGCAGATCAACGAGAACCACGGCCCGCTGGACATCGTGGTGAGCAACGCGGGAAAGTCGCTGCGCAGGTCCCTGCACCACCAGTACGACCGGCCGCACGATTTCCAGCGCACGATCGACATCAATTACCTCGGGCCGATCTGGCTGCTGCTGGGACTGCTGCCGGCGATGCGTGAGGCCGGTGGTGGGCACATCGTCAACGTGTCCAGTGTCGGTGTGCGCGTGGTGCCCGGTCCGCAGTGGGGCGCTTATCAAGCGTCCAAAGGGGCTTTCGACCGATGGCTGCGCAGCGTGGCCCCGGAACTGCACGGCGACGGCGTCGGCGTCACGACCATCTACTTCGCGCTGGTGCGCACCCGGATGATCGAGCCCACCCCGCTGTTGGGCAGGCTGCCCGGGTTGACGCCGGATGAGGCCGCTGACGCGATCGCCAAAGCGATCATCGAACGGCCGCGCACCAGCGAACCGCCGTGGGTGTGGCCGGCCGAACTCGCGTCGGTGCTGCTGGCCGGCCCTGCCGAAAGTGCGGCGCGGCTATGGCACCGGCGGTTCTTCGCCGAGCCGGCGTCGAGCGGTCGCGGGGCATCGGGTTAGCGTGACGGTCATGGCGGACAGCGTGCTGGGTACGGCGGCTCGTGCGGTGCTGTCATCGGGGTTGCTCGCCCCGCCGGGTCCGGTGGCGGCGCTGCGGCTGGTACGTGAGGTCGCTCGCAGCGGCACGAATCTGTATACGCTGCTGGCGATTTCGGCGGCACGCTGGCCGGACCGCACCGCGATCATCGACGACGACGGCGCGCTGAGTTACCACCAACTGCAGGCGATGACCGATTCCCTGGGCCGCGCACTGCTGGACGCCGGTGTCGAGCCGGGGCAACCGGTCGGCGTGATGTGCCGAAACGGGCGCAACTTCCTCGCCGCGGTCTTCGCCACCGGGTTGGTCGGCGCGGACGTCGTGTTGGTGAACACGGAATTTCGCACCGACGCGCTCGCCGGAGCGCTGGACGTCAATCGGGTCCGGACGATGTTCTGCGACAACGAGTTTCTGCACCAGATACACCAGACCACCGAATCCGTCACGGCGATCGACCCGGAGCAGGTCGAACCGGGCGGCGGGCGCTCCCGGCCCAAGGTCGCGCGCTCAGGCCGGATCATCCTGCTGACGTCGGGCACCACGGGTGTGCCCAAGGGTGTGCCGCGCAGTCCGAAGGTGAGTTCCGGTCTGGGCGTCGGTGTGACGATTCTGCAGCGCACCGGGCTGCATGCCGGAACCCGAATGGCCATGGCAACGCCGATGTTTCACGGTCTGGGGTTCGGCATGCTGACGCTCACCGTGAGCCTGGGCGGCACGGTCCTGACTCACCGTCGCTTCGACGCCGAAGCGACCCTGGCGCAGGCCTCGTTGCATCGGGCCGACGCGATGAGTGCGGTGCCGATCATGCTGTCCCGTCTCCTAGACCTGCCCGAGCGGGTCCGAAAGCGAAACCCGTTGCCGGCCTTGCGGGTTGTGGTATCCAGCGGTGACCGGCTCGACCCCGGGCTGGCCCGGCGGTTCATGGACGCCTACGGCGACGTCGTCTACAACCTGTACGGCTCCACCGAGGTCGGCATCGGCTCGCTGGCGACACCGTCGGAGCTACGCCGCTTTCCAGAGACCGTCGGCAGGCCCGTCGCCGGTTGCCCGGTCCGCATCTACAGCCGCAGTGGCAAACCCGTTGGTCCACGAGTCACCGGTCGCATATTCGTCGGCGGCGAACTGAATTCGCAGGGTTATATCGGCGGCGGCGCCAAAGCGGTGATCGACGGCATGGCCAGCACCGGTGATATGGGTTATCTCGACGAGGCGGGCCGGCTGTACATCGTGGGCCGCGAGGACGACATGATCGTCTCGGGCGGCGAGAACGTCTATCCCCGTGCGCTGGAGAACGCGTTGGCCGGTCATCCCGACATCGCCGAGAACGCGGTGGTGGGGGTGGCCGACGAACAGTTCGGGAAGCGCCTGGCCGCCTTCGTGGTGTTGCGGCCGGACGCCGATGTCGACGAGTCGGCGATACGAGAGTTCCTGAAGGGCAAGGTTTCCCGTTTCGAGCAGCCCCGGGATATTGCGATCGTCGAGAGCATCCCGCGCAATCCCGCGGGCAAGGTGATACGCCGGGAACTGTCCGGCTAGCTCATGGGCGCCTGGTATTCGGCGAGGGCGCTCATATGTACGCCAAAACACCGGATTGAGTGGCATTTTGGGGACGCTCGCGGCCGAATCGGGGCCTAAGCTACTCGGCGCCTTCCTCCAGTTCGGGCTGCACGGCCTCGACGGTCTTGGCCAGCCATTGCGGGGCCAGCACCGAGATCGCGGTCGTGCCCGCCGTCGCACCGATCACGCCGGTCCAGGCCACCGGGCCCAGCGGGGTGCATCCGAAGAACTGACTCAGCACCGGAGTCTGGATGATGCCGACCAATACCCCCGCACTGCCCAGGGCCGTGGCCACCACCAGCGGGCTGTGGCTGCGGGTCACCAGCGTCTGCGCCAGCTGAGTGGTCACCAGAGCCGTCAAACCCATTGTGGAGGTGCGTCTTTCGGTACCGGGCGTCCACCGCCCGATGGCCCACGCCGCCGTCGCGCCGGCGGCCGTGATCACGCCGCGGTTGACGATCTGACGCATCAGGGCGTCACCGAGTGACGGCGTCGGCTGGGTCAGCACCTCGCGCTGACGTATCCGGCGCTCCTCGTCGACCTCTTCGGGCGAGAGGTCGTCGTCTTCCTCTGGGTCGTCGTACTGCGAGGTGACGGCGACAGCAAGAGCCGGGAACATGTCGGTGAGCAGATTGACCAACAACAGCTGTCGGGTTCCCACCGGTGCCCGTCCCTGGCCGAACGCGGTGCCCAGGATGGTGAACAGGACCTCGCCCACGTTGCCGCCGACCAGGATGGTGACCGCGTCGCGCACCCCGGTCCACATGCTGCGGCCCTCAACCAGTGCGTCGAGCAGGACACCCAGGTCGTCGTCGGTCAGGACGATGTCGGCGGCGGTGCGGGCGGCCGAGGAGCCCCGACCGCTGACCCCGATGCCCACGTCGGCCATTCGGATGGCGGCGGCGTCGTTGGCGCCGTCGCCCACCATCGCGGTCACCCGGCCGCAGCGTTGCAGCGCCGCCACGATCTGTACCTTCTGTTCCGGACTGACCCGGGCGAAGACCTGGACGTCGTCGGCGAGCTTGGCGTGGCCCTCCTCGTCCATGCCGGCCAGTTCGGCGCCGGTCACCACCCGCGCGTCCTCGGGCAAACCCAGCTGACAGGCGATCGCTCGCGCGGTGACGGGATGGTCTCCGGTGATCAGCACGACGTTGCGGTCCGCCGCCACCAGCTGCTCGATCAGCGGCCGGGCGGACTCCCGCGCCGTGTCCGCCAGTCCCACATAGCCGAGCAGTTCGAGGTCGTGCGCGGCGACGTCGACGGCTTCGGGATCAGTGTCCTCGTCCTCGGCGGTGCCGTTTTCCCACGTGCGTTGCGCCACGGCGAGTACCCGCAGCCCCCGCTCGGCGAGGTGGTGCACCAACGATTCGGCTTGCTCCCGCTCGGCTCCGGGATCGGTGAATCGGCAGCGGGGCAGGATCACCTCCGGTGCGCCCTTGATCATCAACATCGGCGTCGCGTCCGCGTCCAATCCGATGCCGATCGAAGCGGCAAAGCCCCGACTGGATTCGAACGGCACGTCGGCGAGGATCGTCCAGTCCGAATCGCCTTGTCCGTTCAGTGAATTCGAGGCGTTGATGATCGCTTCGTCGGTCGCGTGCGCGTGTCCTTCGCCATTCTGGGGTTGCGTGGACGCGCGCGCCGCGGCGCGCAGCACCTCGGCGTAACGCGCATCCGTGCGCTCGGGCAGCGGGTCTTCCGGCCCGGCACTGCTCGGCACCGAGCACACCACGCGCAGCCGGTTCTCGGTCAGGGTCCCGGTCTTGTCGAAGCAGATGGTGTCGACCCGGCCCAGCGCCTCGATGGTGCGCGGCGACCGCACCAGCACCCCGCGCGCGGTCAGCCGCTGTGCGGCGGCGAGCT
Source organism: Mycobacterium sp. NGS59 (assembly GCF_059812345.1). Classification (NCBI taxonomy): domain Bacteria; kingdom Bacillati; phylum Actinomycetota; class Actinomycetes; order Mycobacteriales; family Mycobacteriaceae; genus Mycobacterium; species Mycobacterium sp. NGS59. The sequence goes on along the minus strand of NZ_JCALCN010000009.1, from coordinate 44,935 downwards.
GGGACAGCGTGGCCACCAGCGGCAACCCCTCCGGAACGGCGGCGACGGCGATCGCGACCCCGTCGGCGACCGCCTGGCGCAGCGTGGTCCGGCGCAGCAACGCCAGACCCGTCACCGCCGCGCCGCCCGCCAGGGTGAGCGGCAGCACCTTGGACGTCAGGTCGCGCAGCCGGGCCTGCACACCGGCCGAGGTCTCCACGTTGGCGACTGCCGAGATGGCCCGCTGGGCGGCGGTACCGACACCGGTGGCGACCACGATCGCCCGCGCACGTCCGGCGACGATCGTGCTGCCCTCGAACAGCATGGAGGCACGCTCGGGATCGTTGACGGCGACCGGATCGACCTGTTTGTGGACCGGCAGCGACTCGCCGGTGAGGAAGGACTCGTCGACCTCGAGGTCCTCGGCCACCAGCAGCCGCGCGTCGGCCGGCACCACCTCCGGCGCGGCCACGTCGATGACGTCACCGGGACGCAGCTTCTTTGCTGACACGGTGGCGGTGCGGGTGGCGTGCTGCGCGGCCTCCAGCCGGCGCCGCGTCGTCGCCACCGCGGGCACCACCACGCGTCGCACCAGCTGGTCCTGTTCGGCGAAGAGCTCGGCCGCGGCGGCCTCGGCACGCAGCCGCTGCACACCACCGGTCAGGGCGTTGACCCCCATCACGCCGGCCACCAGCAACGCGTCCACATTGCTTCCGACGATGGCCGACGCCGCGGCACCGACCGCCAAAATCGGGGTCAGTGGATCGCTCAGCTCGACTCGCGTGGCCGCTGCCAGCCGGCCCAGCACCTGCACCGGGCCCCGCAGCGGCGAGATCAACGGCGCGTACGACAGGTCGTCGAGGCGGCGTCGCCAGGTCGAGGTGCCCGGTTCGACCGCGATCGGGCGCGACCCGCCGGACAGGCGCGAGTACACGATCTCGGGATCCAGCGCGTGCCAGGCGGTCAGCGGCTGCGGGGTGGGATCGGGCAGTCGCAGCACCCGGGCCGCCGAGAAGGATCCGGACAACATAGCTGTCGCGGCGGCGGTGTTGACCGGGTTGAGCCAGCGCCGCAGCGACGGGGTGTTGGTGGTTCGGCCGTCCTCACCGGTGACCAGCAGCAGGCCGGCCAGCGTGGTGCCGCCCTGAGCCAGATGCACTCCGGATTCGCTGGCCGCGCGCGCCACCGGCAGCGCCGACAGGATCCGCACCGCGGCGGCCAGGTCGGTGCCGGTGATGATGTCGGCCGTCCACGGTGTGGCGGCGCGCGGGTCGTCCAGGGCGACGCCGACGTCGGCGATGGCCAGCGCGGCCAGCGTGTCGGTCGACGCGAAGTCGCGGTGCAGGGCGGTGATCAGCAGCACGGGCCCGCGGTCGATACGGAGGTCCCGGACCAACTTCAACAGCGGCGTGCCGGGCGGGTGCGTCGAACCGACGCTGGCCGAGAGGTCTTCGGTGCCTGCCACATGACGCAACACCACCCGGGCTCCCGTGCGGTGAGCGGTCTGCAGCAGGGGGATCGCGAAGGGGTCGACTTCCCAACCGACGTCGACGCCGCCGACCCGTTCGCCGTCGTTGATCAGGTCCGCGTGCTCGAGGCCCTGCGCCGGCGTCGCCGACGACCCTTGCGGCCGAATCCATTTCAGCCGGGCGCCGACGGCGGGCAACTCGTCGGGGTCGGGTTCGGGAGCTTCCTCCCCGTGCAGCAGCGCGTCGGCCACCTCGTAGACGCGGTCGTCGTCCCAACCCGGCTCGTCGCCCTGCGCGCGCAGGACCGCCCGGTGATCACCGCGCAATGCGGCGCCGTCGATCACCACCACCTTCACCCGATCCAGCCGCCGCAGCGCGCCCGGGTCGAGCAACAGCAACCCCGCGTTCGCCAATCCGCGCCCCAAGGTGGTCGCGAACGCCTCACGGCCGACATGCGCGGCTTTCGGCACGCCGGCCAGGATCGCTTCGGCTGCCTCGGCGGCACCGCCCCCGGCGAACAGCGCTCCTGCCGCCGCCACCACCGAACCGCTGGCGGCCTGGGCTCCGTACTCCTCGACCGGGCCCTTCATCGAGCGCTTGTCCTGGTCGATCGCGGAATCGATGGCGCCGTCGACGACGACGTGCGAGGCCTCGCCCGCGGCCGCGGCCGCCCAGTTGTGCCGTGGGGTGTGCTCGACCTCGGCCGACGACAGGACCGGGACCACCGGAGCCTGCGGCCGGTCGGGTGAGGCGAGTTGCGGCTCCCGTTCCCGCCACCGTTGCCGGTGCGCCGCGGCCTCGGACAGCTGCAGGCTGCGTTGCACGAGGTCCAGCAGCGGCGTGCTGATGGACTGGCTCAATCCGTAGGCCAGCGCGGTCGAACCGCTCAGGACGATGTCGGTGCCGACCCGGCCGAGCCGGGACTCCAGCGCGGACACCACCCGCGGTTGGTAGTTGATCAGTGCCGCCGCTGCCTTGGCGCTGCTCGGGGCTACGGGCATCCGGGTGAACCACCCGGTCACCGCGGCGCCCACCGCCACGGCGTCCATTGCCGCCGCGGTCAGTGGCACCAGGATCGCCAACGGGTTGCCCGGGTCAGCGAACGGGGCGGCCCGGGGTGCGGAGGCCTTCCCCGACTCAGCGAGATCGCGCGCCACCGCTGTGGCGGTGTCGCGCACCTCCTCCAACACGTCATCGACGTCCGCGCCGTCGGAGATTTCCACGACCAGCCGGCCCAGGGCACCTTCGACGTGAGCGCTGGCCACTCCCGCGAGGCGCCGAACCGGCTCCTCGATCACCGGCGCGTACTCGTGCCACCGGGGGAAGGGCAGCAGCGGGTCGAGATCCAGGTGCACTCGTCGTCCGCTCTCCCACCGCACCGGCGGGGTGACGGGCTCGGGCGCACCGTCGGTGGAACCACCCAGCCCGATCGCCCGGCCGGTGGTGTGCGCCACCGACTGCACCACCGGGCCGACCAGCTCGGCGACCGGACTGGTCAGCTTCTGCACCGCGTCGGCCGTGTCGGCGGCACCCTGGACACCGGCACGCACGATCTGCGTTGCCCCTCCGGTGAGAGCGCCGACGATGTCGGCCACACCCGGAATCTTCAATTCATCACCCTTCGCTGACGTCTACCGTGCCAATCCTTCCGGCGCCTTGGTGACCTGTCCACACGGCCCGCGGATAGCCGCCGGGATACCCCGTCGGCGACAACCTGAAAGACGAAGTGGCAGACGAAATTCGACAGGCTATCGGGGGGTGGGCGAGGAAGCGCGGCGGCGGCTCGATGGTGGCGGAAAACATGAGCCGGCGGTAGCCGTCGAGCGGCTACTCGTCGCGCGATCCCGGCCGAGGAGGTCGGATCGACGAATTATCTAGAGAGTTCGGTGATGTGCCCGGTTGACGTGATAGCCGGTCGGAAAAGACTTTTCGATAACCTGCAGGTGGTGGTCCACTCGGGACTCCAATTCAAGAACCACGCAGCCGTCGCCGACGGCTTTGGACTCGAGAACTATGTAGCGCTGACCACCGTCGGTGATCGGGTCACCGGAATGCAGATTTTCGACGGCCACCAATTCTGGGGTTCCGTTTGACTCCACCCGAATCACAGTAGGTGAACCGAGCGGGGGAAGGGAATAGCTCGCCTGCCCATTCGACGGCGTGCCGGTGTGGCAGGCAAGAATGGGCGCAATGAATACACCGCAGCTGCCGGCCGATGCGCCGACCTGCTACCGGCATCCCGACCGCCAGACCTACCTCCGGTGCACCCGATGCGAGCGGCCGATCTGTGGGGACTGCATGCGCAGCGCCGCCGTCGGTCACCAGTGCGTGGAATGTGTCCAGGCGGGTGCGGCCAGCATCCGGCAGCCCCGCACCCAGTTCGGCGGGCGGGAGCGCGCCGGTCGGCCGGTGGTCACCTACGTGCTGATCGCGATCAACGTGCTGGCGTTCGTCGCGGAGTACCTGTCGGTCGATGCGCAACGGGCTTTCACGCTGTGGCCGCCGGCGGTCGCGGGCGGCGAGTTGTACCGCCTGGTGACCTCGGCGTTTCTGCACTACGGACCCCAGCATCTGCTGCTGAACATGCTGGCGCTCTACTTCGTGGGAGCACCCCTGGAGCAGTGGCTGGGCCGGTTGCGATTCGTCGGTCTTTACGCGTTGAGCGGGCTGGGTGGTTCGGTGCTGGTCTATCTGCTGGCGCCGTTGAACACCGCGACGGCGGGTGCCTCGGGTGCGATCTACGGACTGTTCGCGGCCATCTTCGTGGTGGCCAAGCGGCTCAACCTCGACGTCCGCATGATTGTCGCCGTCATCGTCCTCAACCTCGCGTTCACCTTCGTGGTGCCGGCGGTCAGTTCCCATCAGATCAGCTGGCAAGGGCATGTGGGCGGTCTGGTGACCGGCGGATTGGTCGCCGCGGCGTACGTGTACGCACCCCGGCAGCGGCGAGACCTCGTGCAAGCGGCGGCGACGGCCGCGACCCTGGTCGTCTTCGCGGCGTTGATCTGGTGGCGGACCGCGCAGTTGGTTGCGCAGTTCGGTTAGCCGCTGGGCGTGTTGAGCGTGAAGCCTGGGCTTTGAGCGTGAAGCCTGGGCGTTGAGCGTGAAGCCTGGGCGTTGAGGGTGAAGCCTGGGTGGGATCTCGTCGATTTTCCCGCCCTGGGTTCACCCCGAAAGCCGTCGTTTCACAATCAACGCCAAGGATGCACACCCAAAGCCGCGGAGGCGCCTGCGCTTAGCCTGCGCACGTAGGGTGACCTGGTGGCGTGGTGGGTAGGACGAGCCGAACGGACGCTGACCGCAGACGTGCCCGCGCCCCCGGCCCAGGTACGCGAGTACTACGTCGACCTGGACAACCTCAGACTGGTGCACCCGCTGATCGTGTCGGTGCAGTTGCTCTCCCGCGACGACACGCCCGCGGGCTACCGGGTGAGCTACCGGGTCGTCGACCGAATCCCGTTGGGGCCGCTGAAAACCAAGGTCCGCTACCGCGCGCGGCTACACGTGCCGGTCGAGGGCGAAGTGCACACCGAAGCCGACCAGTGGCCGGGCGTGCGACTACGCGCGACGGTGAGTTTCCAACCCGTCGACGGCGGCACCCGCGTCACCGAGCGGATCCGGTTCGCCGCGCCGCGGCCGTTGGTCGCGTTCACCGTGCGCGAGGCGGTCGACGCGCACACGAAGATGCTCGACGGGATCCGGCGCCACCTCGAATCCCGTTGAGCGGCGGGCTGTTTGACGGGTCGGCTAGGACGGGAACGGGTTCTCGGTGGTGAACACGCGGTAGAAGTACGGCAGGTTGTCCGGATCGCCGTAGTCGACGCGTTTGAAGGCCTTGTCGATCGGGTTGGCGCGGGACCGGGTACCGGGGTGGTAAACGGTGAGCCTGCCCAGATGCTGGACGAGGTCGTCGGGTGTCTCGACCCACTGATAGCCGGCGTGGCGGACCATGACTTCACCAAGATAGCAGCCGAACACGAAGATGGACTCGGCCAGAAAGTCCGATCCGGCCGTGCGAAAGCCGTCCAGGATCTCGTCCACCCGGTGCAGCGAGGCCGGGCTGTAGTCGAGCTCGATACCGGCCACCTGTAGGGCCGCATCGGCGGCGCTTTCGGCCAGTTGGGACGCGGTCGCCGGGCTGGGTGCCGCGGGGAGTTGCAGCGCGCGGCCGGTCCACGGCGGCCCGGCGCCTGACTCGGGGATAGGCAGTTGGGCGTGGGGTGCGCTGGTGACTTCCGGCTCCGGCCTGGTCTTGCGGCGCCGGGAAAACCAGCCCATGTCGATGCCTTCTGCTCGTGCTGCGGTGCGTCCGCGACCAGGATACGGACCGGGATGAGCAAATCCGTTGCGTGTCTTGGACTATCCCGCGTGTCCTGACCGAGATCGGAGCGTCCCGCACCTAGGCTTGCTGGGATCAAGAGGAGGGGCAGCGACGTATCGCCACCAAATTCGGCGCCGGACGACCGAATGGTCAGGGCGCAGCAGCGGCAGACGCTGAGCCGGGCGGGACGGACACCGCACCGGCTTCGTCCGCATCCCGTAAACGTTGGGTCGCCCCGGTTCGTCGTGCCGGACGGTCAGCAGTCTGGGACCGGACCGAACGGCACAGCGGCATCCCAGCTTTGGACGGCCTGCGCGCGATAGCGGTCGGGTTGGTCCTGATCGGGCACGGCGGCATCCCTGGTGTCGCCGGCGGATTCATCGGTGTCGACATCTTCTTCGTGCTCAGCGGCTTCCTGATCACCTCACTGTTGCTCGACGAACTCGGCCGCAGCGGTCGGATCGACCTGACCGGCTTCTGGATACGACGGGCGCGCCGCCTGCTGCCGGCGCTGCTGCTGATGGTTCTGACGGTCAGCGTGGCCCGGGAGTTCCTGCCGTACCAGTCGCTGAACGGTCTGCGCGGTGACGCGATCGCCGCGTTCTGCTGGATGGCGAACTGGCGGTTCGTGGCCCAGAAGACGGACTACTTCACCCAGGGCGCACCGCCGTCGCCGCTGCAGCACACCTGGTCGCTGGGGGTCGAGGAGCAGTACTACATCGTCTGGCCGGTGCTGCTGATCGCGGTGACCCTGTTGTTGGCGGCCCGCGCCCGGCGCTATTTCGCCAAGACCACCGTCGGGCACGTCCGGTTCACCGCCTTCGTCATCGCCAGCCTCGGCGTGTTGGCTTCGGCCGCGGCCGCCATCGCGTTCGCCAGCGACGCCACCCGCGACCGGATCTACTTCGGCACCGACACCCGGGCGCAGGCACTGCTGATCGGTGCCGCGGCATCGGCCCTGCTGGTCCGCGACTGGCCGTCGCTGAACCGGGGATGGTGCCTGATCCGCACCCGCTGGGGGCGGCGCACCGCCCGGGTGCTGCCAATGGTCGGGTTGGCGGTACTCGCGCTGGTCACGCACTACGCGAAAGGCAGCGCCGGTGAGTTCCGGCACGGACTGCTGATCGTGGTGGCCGTCGCCGCCGTCCTGGTGGTGGCACCCGTCGCGATCGAGCAGCGCGGTGCGGTGGCCCGCGCGCTGGCCTGGCGCCCTCTGGTGTGGCTGGGCACCATCTCCTACGGCGTGTATCTCTGGCACTGGCCGATCTTCCTGGTGCTCAACGGCGAACGGACCGGGTGGTCCGGCGCCGGATTGTTCGCGGCCCGCTGCGCGCTGACGCTGGCGGTGGCCGGTGTCTCGTATTGGGCGATCGAGCAACCGATCCGGCGTTGGCGACCGGAGCGGGTGCCGCTGCTGCCGTTGGCGGCAGCGACCGTCGCCAGCGCCGCCGCGGCGACGATCCTGGTGGTTCCGGTCGGCACGGGACTGCGTGAAGTCGGGCTACCGCCGGGGGTTTCCGCGGTCGCGGCGGTGTCGCCGTCGCCGCCGGGAGCCGGCCAGCCCACCGCGGTCCCCGGCCCGCGGGATCCCAACCAGCCGTTCACCGTTTCGGTGTTCGGCGATTCCATCGGCTGGACGATGATGCACTTCCTGCCGCCGACGCCGGGCTTCAAGTTCGTCGACCACACCGTCATCGGATGCAGCCTGGTGCGCGGCACGCCGTACCGCTACATCGGTCAGACGCTGGAGCAGCGGACGGAATGCGACACCTGGCCCGGTCGCTGGGCGACGCAGATCAACCAGGACCGGCCCGATGTCGCACTGCTGGTGATCGGCCGGTGGGAGACGGTGGACCGGGTCAACGAGGGCAAGTGGACGCACATCGGCGACCCGGCCTTCGACGCCTACCTCAACTTCGAGCTGAATCGGGCCCTGGACATCGTCGGCTCCACCGGTGTCCGGGTGATGGTGGCCACGGTGCCCTACAGCCGGGGCGGGGAGAAGCCGGACGGCCGGCTGTATCCGGAGGACCAGCCGGATCGGGTCAATCAGTGGAACACGATGCTGCGCAATGCAATTGGGCAGCGCCGGAATGTCGGGATCGTCGACCTGAACAAGAAGCTCGGCCCGGACGGCGTCTACACCGCCAAGGTCGACGGCATCAAGCTGCGCAGCGACGGTGTGCACCTCACCCCGGAGGGGGTCAAATGGCTGCTGCCGTGGCTGGAGGAGTCACTGCGTTAGCCGGTCCAGCAGCTGAGTTCCATGCTGTCGCTGTCCCTGGCGGGGAAGTTGAAGCTGACGTAGCCGTTGCCGGGGCCGCGGACGTGGTCCAGATAGGGCCGGGTGTCGGGGGCTTCGGTGTTGTCGGCGATCACCAGCGCGCCCGACGAGAGCGCAGGCTCGAGCAGCTTGATCACCGGGACGTACAGGTCTTTCCAGCCGTCGAGCAGGACGAAGTCGACCGGCTCACCCAACTGTTGGAGCGTGCTCAATGCATCGCCTTCCAGGATGGTGATCACGTCCTGCAATCCGGTGTCGGCGAAGGTCTGCTTGGCCGCGGCGATCTTGGTGTCGCTCAGTTCGGTGGTGATCACCCGGCCGCTGCCGTTGTCGCGCACCGCGGCGGCCAGGTGGATCGCGGAAATGCCGAAGGACATGCCGAATTCGACGACTGTCGCGGGCCGGGTAGCCCGCACCAACGCGTAGAGCAACCGACCCGCATCGGGAGTCACCGGGATGTAGAACTCGCTCATCGCCTCGGTGCGCTCCTGCGCCGTCATCGGACGGTTGAACTGATCGTGCCGTGCGCGCAACAGCGACATCTGGTCCTTGGCGGCGGTGTACATCCGGTCGAGCGTCGAGGCGACCCGCGGGTCCTGCAGGGTGTTGGGCATGCTTCCGACTGTATGCCCCACTTCGCTGTGACTCCTCGGCTTCGGTTGTGAAGCGACGGCTTTCAGGGTGAGCCCAGGGCGGAAAAATCGCCCGAAATCCCGCCTAGGCTGCCCACGCAAAGCCAAGGATTCACGCTGAAAGCCGAGGATTCACGCGCAAAGCCGAGGATTCACGCTTGAAACGCGGCAACCGCTGGGGTTCAGGCCACGACGTCGATCGGGTCGCCGATGGTGACCATGTTGAAGTACCAGGCGGCGTTGTCCGGGCTCAGGTTGATGCAGCCGTGGCTGACGTTGGCGTAGCCCTGCGAGTTCACCGACCACGGCGCCGAATGCACGTAAACCCCACTGCCCGTGACGCGTACCGCGTACGACGCGGTGATCAGGTACCCGTCCGAGGAATTGAGCGGAATGCCGATGGTGCGGGAGTCCATCACGACGGTGCGTTCCTTGGACATGGCGTTGAAGTTTCCGATCGGCGTGGGACGACTGGGCTTGCCCATCGACGCCGGCATCGTTCGAAGCACCTCGCCGTTGCGGCTGACGGTGAAGGTGTGCGCGGAAATACTGGCCACACCGCGCAATTCGTCGCCGGTCTCGAAGCCCTCCGTCAACTCCTGCACGCCCACCGAGACGCGGGTGTGGCCGGGCCAGTACCGGTCCGGTACCCACTGCACGACATTGCCGTCCAGCCACTGGAAGTGGCCGGTCATATTGCTCGGTGAGCTGATGCGGATGGACCGCTCGGCGGCGCGATGATCGGCCACCGGAGCTGTGAAGGTCACCACAACAGGTGTGGCGATGCCTACCACCGCGCCTTGGCTGGGAAACACCGACGCGACAGCGGGAAGCGGATGCGGTACCGGAACGGCGCCGGTGGCGGGGCTGCCCGACCCGGCTGCGGCCATCGTCGTGGTCGCGACCAGGACGAATAAATCACGAACCGCTCGACGCATGGCCTTCACCCTTCGGGATGGTGCTCGGGATGGTGCGGTGGACACAAGCGAATATTCTAGTGGCTATCCGCCCCGAGCGGCCATAGCAAACAATTCGGCATAGCCGGGCGCCGATGAAGTCACCCGAGTGACGCGGGTGACGTCGAAGTGCACGCGGTTCTCGGGCCGCTCGGCCCTCTCACTGGCAAAGCTAATCGGGCGGCTAGACCGCCCGCCATTGGTCGGGCTTCTTCCTGTCGTCCAGGTGTCGGACGCGGGCGACGTGAGGTGCGTGTCCCTGCTGTTTCGCCCACTCGACAGCTTCCTGCTGGGTGTTGAACTCGGCAAGAACGCTGTCTGCGTGTTCTTCCACGACATAGTGGGAAATCGGGTCTCCGTCACGGCCTTTTGGCCGTGGTTCGACGAATACGTGGGCCATGGTGTCTCCTTCTCGGCATCGATCAATCGTTCCTTGAATACCCAGAGTTCGCAGGCATTCTCACTTGGATTGCACGTCGCGCCGCTGGGGGTTGAGGCCGGCCAGGTGGCCGCTCTCCACTCCGGCGGCGGGGTCGAGGGCGCAGTCGATCAGCGCCGGGCCGTTGGACGCCAGCGATTCGGTCAGTGCCGCCTCGAGTTCGGTTGGTGTCGTGACGTGGTAACCCTTGCCGCCGAAGGCTTCTGCGAGCAGTTCGTGCCGGGCGCTTGCGTTGAGGACGGTGGGCGCGGGATCGGCGCCGGTGACGGATTCGTCGCCGCGGTACACGCCGCCGTTGTTGAGGATCACCACGGTCACCGGCAATCGGTAGCGGCAGATCGTTTCGATCTCCATGCCGCTGAAACCGAACGCGCTGTCGCCTTCGACGGCGACGACGGGCCGTCCGGTTTCGACCGCGGCGGCGATGGCATAGCCCATCCCGATGCCCATCACGCCCCACGTGCCGGTGTCGAGCCGATGCCGCGGGAGTTCCATCTCGATGACGTTGCGGGTCAGGTCCAGCGCATTGGCACCCTCGTTCACCAGGTAGACGTCCGGATTCTGTTGTAACACACCGCGAATGGCGCCCAGGGCGTTGTAGAAGCGCATCGGGTGCGGGTTCTCGGCCAGCCTCTCCCGCATCTTCGCGTCGTTGCGGGCTTTGCGTTCGGCGAGCTCGTCGGTCCACGCGGCGTCGACCGCGATCGGATGCTCGGCCAACCCGTCCAGCAGCGCCGACATCACCGAACCGATGTCACCGGTCAGCGGCGCGGCGATCGGCTGGTTGCTGTCGAACTCCGCTGGGGCGATGTCGATCTGCACGAACTCGGTCTCCGGCGACCACTGCGGCGATTCCCCATGGCCCAGTAACCAATTCAGCCGTGCCCCGACCAACAGCACCGCATCCGCCCGGGCGATCGCCAGGGAGCGGGCTGCGGCGACCGACTGCGGATGCACGTCGGGCAGCAGGCCTTTGGCCATCGACATCGGCAGGTAAGGGATACCGGTGGTTTCCACGAACTCCCGAATCGCGTTGTCGGCCTGGGCGTATGCCGCGCCCTTACCCAGCACGATCAGCGGCCGCCGAGCCCGGGCCAGCACCTGTAGCGCCCGGTCCACCGCATCGGGTGCCGGCAGTTGCCGCGGGTCCGGGTCGACGACGCGCCAGACCGAGGCGGCGGCCGGGCCGGCCTCCATCACCTGGCCCAGCACTTCCCCGGGGATGTCGAGATACACGCCGCCGGGTCGACCGGAGATCGCGGTCCGGACCGCCCGCGCGACACCCCGCCCGATGTCCTGCACCCGGCCGATCCGGTAGGCGGCCTTGACGAACGGGCGCGCCGCGTTGAGTTGGTCGATGTCCTGGTAATCCCCGCGCTGCAGATCGACCACGGACCGCCCGCTGGAGCCGGAGATCTGGATCATCGGAAAGCAGTTGGTGGTGGCATTGGCCAGCGCGGGCAGGCCGTTGAGGAAGCCGGGCCCCGATGTCGTCAGGCACACACCGGGCCGACGGGTCAGAAAGCCCGCGGCCGCAGCGGCATTGCCGGCCGAGGCCTCATGCCGGAAGCCGATGTAGCGGATCCCGCGGGCCTGCGCGGTCCGTGCCAGGTCGGTGATCGGGATCCCGACGACCCCGTAGATCGTCTCGACGTCGTTGGCCTGCAGCGCGTCCACCACCAGGTGGAAGCCGTCGGTCAGTTCGGCGCTCATGCTGGGTGCTCCTCGTATGTGATGTCTCAACATCACTGTCGTCGGGTTCGTCGGCCGTGTCCAAGACCCGGCCGCCATCCGATGATCCACGCCGTCTATCGAGACCGGTAGCGCACCGGTATTGGACAGCGAGCGCTCTGGCGCGGCAGGGTGCTGCATATGGCATTCGAACGGCATCCAGGCATCGTGGAGATGATCGCGGCGGCCGCGGCAGGCGCACCGGAGGCGGCTGCCCTCGTCGTCACCGCCGACCGCGTCCCGGTCAGCTACCGCGGCCTGATCCGACTGGTCGACGACATGGCCGGGAAACTGCGGCAGGCCGGACTGGCATCGGGGGACCGGGTGGGGCTGCGCACCGGCAGCAGCGCCGAATTCGTCGTGGGCCTGTTGGCGGGATTGCGGGCGGGCCTGGTCGTGGTCCCGTTGGATCCGGCGCTGCCGGTGGCCGATCAGCGTGCCCGCAGCGAGGCGGTGGGGGCGCGGGCGGTGCTCGTCGAGGGGCCGGGTGACCCGTCGGAGCCGTCGGTGCGATGGTGGCCGATTTCGGTGACCGCCGCCGACGGGGACGGTGGCTGGGCGGCCCACCTGGACGCCGGCACCCCGCCCGACCCGGCCGCTTCCACACCGGCGGGGTTGCGCGACGACGACGCGATGATCATGTTCACCGGCGGCACCACCGGGCTGCCCAAGATGGTTCCCTGGACGCACGACAACATCGCCACCTCGGTACGGGCCGTCGTCGCCGGATACCAACTGACCGAACATGATTCGACGGTCGCGGTGATGCCGCTCTATCACGGCCACGGCCTGATCGCAGCACTGCTGTCGACGCTGGCCTCCGGCGGCACGGTGCTGTTGCCCGCACGCGGCAAGTTCTCGGCGCACACATTCTGGGATGACATCGACGCCGTCAAGGCCACCTGGTACACCGCGGTGCCGACCATCCACCAGATCCTGCTGGAGCGCGGTTCGCAAAACCGCAGTGCCGCTTTGCGTTTCATCCGCAGTTGCAGCGCTCCGCTGACGCCGGAAGTGGCGCGCGCGCTGCACGCGGAGTTCTCCGCACCGGTGCTGTGTGCCTTCGGCATGACCGAGGCCACCCATCAGGTGGCCACCACGTCGGCCGATCAGGAGATGAAGCCCGCCGTCGCGACCGGTCTGGTCGGGCGCTCCACCGGACCCGAGATCGGCATCGTCGGCCCCGACGGACAACCCCTCGCGCCGGGCGCGGTCGGAGAGGTGTGGCTGCGCGGGGCCACGGTGGTGCGCGGCTACCTCGGTGACCCCGAGATCACCGCGGCGAACTTCACCGACGGCTGGCTGCGCACCGGAGATCTGGGGACACTGTCCGAAGCCGGCGACCTCAGCATCCGCGGCCGGATCAAAGAACTCATCAACCGCGGTGGTGAGAAGATCTCACCCGAACGCGTCGAAAGTGTGCTCGCCACCCATCCCAACGTCATGGAAGTGGCGGTGTTCGGGGTGCCGCACCCGATGTACGGCGAAGCGGTGGCCGCGGTGATCGTGCCCCGCGGCGCGGCGCCCACCGCCGAGGAACTGACCCGGTTCTGCCGGGACCGGTTGGCGCCGTTCGAGATTCCGGCCAGCTTCGAGGCGACCGGCGAGTTGCCGCACACCGCGAAGGGATCACTGGACCGCCGCGCGGTAGCCCAGCAGTTCGGCCCACAACCGGAGAGCTAAGCGCTGGTCTTCACCCGGGCCGCGGCGGATTCCGGCATCGGTTCGTAGCGGGCGAAGGTGCGGGTGAACGACGCTGCCCCATGCGCCAGGGAGCGCAAATCGATGGCATAGCGGGTCAATTCGACCTGCGGCACTTCGGCGTTGACGACGGTGCGCTCATGGCCGGCGGTGTCGGTGCCCAGCACCCGGCCGCGACGGCTGGACAGGTCGCCCATCACCGCACCCACGTAGTCATCGGGCACCAGCACCGAGATCTCGTCGATCGGTTCGAGCAGGATCACCTTCGTCGCCGCCGCGGCCTCGCGCAGCGCCAGTGCGCCGGCCATCTGAAACGCGAAGTCCGACGAGTCGACGCTGTGCGCCTTGCCGTCGAACAGCGTGACCCGCAGGTCGACTACCGGATACCCGGCGTGCACACCCTTGTCCATCTGGGCGCGCACCCCCTTCTCCACACTCGGGATGAAGTTGCGCGGCACCGCCCCACCGACCACCTTGTCGACGAACTCGAACCCCGAACCCTCCGGCAGCGGCTCGACCTCGATGTCGCACACCGCGTACTGGCCATGGCCGCCGGACTGCTTGACATGGCGACCGTGCCCTTTGGCCTTGCCGCCCAGGGTTTCTCGCAGCGGCACGCGCAGCTCGACGGTATCCACCGTCACCCCGTACCGGTTGGCCAGTGCATCCAGCACGACGCCGGCATGGGCCTCTCCCATGCACCAGAGCACCACCTGATGGGTCTCCGGGTTCTGCTCGATGCGCAACGTCGGGTCTTCGGCCGCCAACCGGCTCAACCCGACCGACAATTTGTCCTCATCGGTCTTGGCGTGCGCCGCAATTGCGATCGGCAGCAACGGTTCTGGCATCGTCCACGGCTTGAGCACCAACGGCTCGGACTTGTCGGACAACGTGTCGCCGGTTTCGGCGCGGCTCAGCTTGCCGATCGCGCAGATGTCGCCGGCCACCACGGCGGGGGCGGGCCGCTGCTGTTTTCCGAGCGGGAACGACAGCACCCCGATGCGCTCGTCTTCGTCGTGGTCGGGGTGGTTGCCGCCGTGACCGTTGGCGGTGCCGAAGAAGGACGAGAAGTGGCCCGACACATGAACCGTGGCATCGGGTTTGATCCTCCCGGAGAACACCCGGACCAGGCTGACCCGCCCGACATAGGGATCCGAGGTGGTCTTGACCACCTCGGCCAGCAGCGGCGCGTCGACGTCGCAGGCCAACTCGTCGTGCGCGGCGCCCTGCGGCGTGAACACCTCCGGCAGGGGATGTTCCATCGGGGACGGGAAGCCGCGGGTGGCGACCTCGAGCAGTTCGAGGGTGCCGACGCCGGTGCTGCTGCACACCGGGATGACCGGGAAGAACGAGCCGCGCGCGACGGCCTTCTCGAGATCCTGGATCAGCACCGATTCGTCGATCGTCTCGCCGCCCAGGTAGCGCTCCATCAAGGATTCGTCCTCGGACTCCTCGATGATCCCTTCGATCAGGCTGCCACGCGCCTCCTCGATACGGTCGGCGTCGGACTCGTCGGGCGCGGACGTCGTGCGGCCGCCGTCGGCGTAGTTGTACCGGGTTAGCGTCAACAGCCCGATCAAGCCTGGGGAACCGGGCGGGCCGGTCGGCAGATACAACGGTAAGACCTTGTCGCCGAACGCATTCTGCGCCCCGGCGAGCGCCTCGGGGTAGTCGGCGCGGGCGTGGTCGAGCTTGGTGATGACCACGGCTCGGGGCATCCCGACCTGGCTGCATTCCTGCCACAGCGACTTGGTCGGCTCATCGACGGCCTCATTGGCGGCGATCACGAACAGGGCGCAGTCGGCAGCACGCAATCCGGCGCGCAACTCCCCGACGAAGTCGGCGTATCCGGGTGTGTCGATGAGGTTGACCTTGACGCCGTCGTACGCCAGCGAGGCCACCGCGACACCGACCGAGCGTTGCTGGCGGATTTCGGCCTCGTCGAAGTCGCAGACGGTGCTGCCCTCGGTGACCGATCCCGGCCGGGACAACACCCCGCCGGCGACCAGCAGTGCCTCGATCAGGGTGGTCTTGCCGCCGCCGGAGGGTCCGACCAGCACGACATTGCGGATGCCGTCGGGACCGCTCGCGGTGGGGGCCGTCCCCTGAGCAGCACTCACTCTGTCGGCCATGATGTTCCTCCAGTTCTCCCGCGGTACGGGTGATCCAGCTCACAGGGCGCAGGTTCAACTTTTCTCCCAACCGACGCCCAGCACAAGGGTCGACGCGCCCGCCGGGGGATCGACGCGCGGGCGGGTCCCGCGTCGTTCAGTCCACGCCGCGCCTCAGGCGTGCCAGCCCGACCAGCGCCGCACCGTCACCGCGATGACCGGACCGTCCAATGAAACCGATTGATACTGAGGGTATTTGGCGCGCAGCAGCCGGTATCCGGTGTGCAGCACCGGGCCGTCGCGGACGATCGTGGCGCTGCCGTCGGCGCGGACCCACCACAGCCTCGTCCAGTCGGCGTCGTAATGATCGACGAGCAGGCTCACCGCCGGGTTGCTTTCGATGTTGGCCAGCCGGCGCAGCCGCCGAGTGCTTTTGGGTTTGGCGTCGACCGCGGTGTAGACGACGGCTGCGTCTTCTTCGTGGCAAACCGCGAACACCACCGGCACCAGATGCGGGACGCCCTCGGCGGTGACCGTGGCCAACCGCGCGACCGGCGACCGCGCGAACCAGTCCGGCGGGTCGAATTCCACCCGGCCAGCTTATGAGCGGGACAGTGATTAAAGTCACCGGTCCGGTTGGACGATTAGGCAATTTCCGCCTCGGTGCCGGGTTTTGGCTCGATCGGACGCCATTCGACCCATATCGCGAACTGAATTTTCCCGATTCGGCGGCTGACCTCCGTATTAAATGGGTATTTGGATTACGGTGGTGGCACCAAACGCCGCCGACCGGACTCACGGCTGGGACATGCGGTAATCGATCCGACGCAGGAGGTTCTACGGGATGAACACAATGCGCCACCGTTCGCTGACTTGGGTTATCGCCCTGCTGACTCTGGTCGGATTGAGCCTGGCTATTCCGCCGGCGCCCGCGTCGGCAACGCCATTGAAAGAATTCCCGGCCAAACCACTCGACCCGGCGGCCACCGTTGCACAGGTGGGTCCGCAGGTGGTCAACATCAACACCAAGTTGGGCTACAACAATGCGGTGGGCGCCGGCACCGGCATCGTCATCGACCCGAACGGTGTGGTGTTGACGAATAACCACGTGATTTCCGGCGCCACCGACATCAGCGCGTTCAGCGTCGGTGACGGCCGGACCTACGGCGTGGACGTGATCGGGTACGACCGCAGCCAGGATGTCGCGCTGATCCAGCTGCGCGGCGCGGGTGGCGTCCCGACCGCCGCGATCGGCGGTCCGGTGAGCGTCGGCGAGCCTGTGGTGGCGCTGGGCAACACGGGCGGGCAGGGCGGCACCCCACGCGCGGTGCCCGGCAAAGTGATCGCCGTGAACCAAACCGTCCAGGCGTCGGACGCGCTGACCGGGGCCGAGGAGACCCTCAACGGTCTGATCCAGTTCGACGGCGCGATCGCGCCCGGCGACTCCGGCGGCCCGGTGGTCAACAGTGCCGGTCAGGTCGTCGGCGTCAACACGGCCGCCTCCGAAAGCTTCCAGCTGCAGGGCGGCCAGGGCTTCGCCATTCCGATCGGCACCGCGATGGGCATCGCCAATCAGATCCGCGGCGGCGGCGGTTCGCCCACCGTGCACGTCGGCCCCACTGCGTTCCTCGGTCTCGGCGTCGTCGACAACGGCGGCAACGGTGCACGGGTGCAACGCGTGGTGGGCACCGCGCCGGCGGCGTCCGTCGGGATCTCCAACGGCGACGTCATCACCGCGATCGACGGCGTGCCGATCAACTCGGCCACCGCGCTCTCGGACGCGCTCACACCGCACCATCCCGGAGATGTGATCTCGATCAGCTTCACCACCAAGTCGGGTGTCGCGCGCACCGAGAACGTGACCCTGGCCGAGGGACCGCCAGCCTGATCCCGAGTTGCGGTGAGCGAAACCTTTTGGTATTAGCGGCAATTCACGTTTTTGTTCCAGGCATGTTGCCATCCGGTGATTCTTAGCCGGGTGGGTCGGGTACCCGTGGCATCGTGGAATTGATGAACGACGAGAGAGATGCCGGCCGGCACGATCCCGCGCACGATCCCTCTCATGATCCATCAGAGGGCAGTCACGTCGAGGGGGGTGTCGTCGAGCATCCGAACGTCGAGGACTTCGGCAACGCGGCCGCCCTGCCCGCCGACCCGACCTGGTTCAAACACGCGGTCTTCTACGAGGTGCTGGTCCGGGCGTTCTTCGACTCGAACGCCGACGGCTCCGGTGACCTGCGCGGACTGATCGATCGCCTGGACTATCTGCAATGGCTCGGTGTCGACTGCCTGTGGCTGCCGCCGTTCTACGACTCGCCACTGCGGGACGGTGGCTACGACATCCGCGACTTCTACAAGGTGCTGCCCGAGTTCGGCACGGTGGAGGATTTCGTCGCGCTGATCGACGAAGCGCACCAGCGGGGCATCCGGGTGATCACCGACCTGGTGATGAACCACACATCGGATTCGCATCCCTGGTTCCAGGAATCCCGGCGCGACCCCGACGGCCCGTACGGCGACTTCTACATGTGGAGCGACACCAGCGAGAAGTACAAGGACGCCCGGATCATCTTCGTCGACACCGAGGAGTCGAACTGGACGTTCGACCCCGTCCGCCGCCAGTTCTACTGGCACCGGTTCTTCTCCCATCAACCGGACCTGAACTACGACAGCCCGGCCGTGCAAGAGGCGATGATCGACGTCATCCGGTTCTGGCTCGGCCTGGGCATCGACGGATTCCGGTTGGACGCGGTGCCCTATCTGTTCGCCCGGGAGAACACCAACTGCGAGAACCTGCCCGAGACGCACGCCTTCCTCAAGCGGTGCCGCAAGGTGGTCGACGACGAGTACCCCGGCCGGGTGCTGCTGGCCGAGGCAAACCAGTGGCCGGCCGACGTAGTCGAGTATTTCGGCGACCCCAGTACCGGCGGCGACGAATGCCACATGGCGTTTCACTTCCCACTGATGCCAAGGATCTTCATGGCGGTGCGCCGCGAGTCCCGGTTCCCGATCTCGGAGATCCTGGCCCAGACGCCGGCTATCCCCGATATGGCGCAGTGGGGGATCTTCCTGCGTAACCACGACGAACTGACCCTGGAGATGGTCAGCGACGAGGAACGCGACTACATGTACTCCGAGTACGCCAAGGATCCGCGGATGAAGGCCAACGTCGGCATCCGGCGCCGGCTGGCACCGCTGCTGGAGAACGACTTCAACCAGATGCGGCTGTTCAACGCGCTGCTGCTGTCGCTGCCCGGTTCGCCGGTGCTCTATTACGGCGACGAGATCGGCATGGGTGACGTCATCTGGCTGGGTGACCGCGACGGGGTGCGCACCCCGATGCAGTGGACCCCCGACCGCAACGCGGGATTCTCGAAAGCCAACCCCGGCCGGTTGTATCTGCCGACGATCCAGGATTCGGTGTACGGCTATCAGGCGGTCAACGTCGAAGCCCAACGCGACACCTCGACGTCGCTGCTGAACTGGACCCGCACCATGCTCGCGGTGCGACGCCGCCACGACGCGTTCGCCATCGGGTCTTTCCACGAACTCGGTGGGTCCAACCCGTCGGTCCTGGCCTACGTCCGCGAGGTCCCCCGCGAAGACGGGGAAGACGACGTCGTCCTGTGCGTGAACAACCTGTCGCGGTTCCCTCAGCCCATCGAACTGAACCTGCAGCAGTGGAACGGCTACACACCCATCGAACTGACCGGACAGGTGGAGTTTCCGCGGATCGGGCATCTGCCGTATCTGCTGACGCTGCCGGGGCACGGGTTCTACTGGTTCCAGCTGTCCGCAATCGAGGAGGACCATGAATCGCATCGGTGACGCGGGGCAGTTGCCTTGGTCGCATTGGTTGCCGCAGCAACGCTGGTATGCCGGCCGCAACCGCCAACTGTCGAGCGTCGCGCCCGCGGTGGTCGTGCCGTTGCGCAATGACCTGGACCTGGTGCTGCTCGACGTCGCCTACACGGACGGTTCCACCGAGCGTTACCAGGTGATCGTCGGCTGGGACACCCAGCCCGTCTCGGAGTTCAGCAACCAGGCCACCATCGGCGAAGCCGGCGGGCACACCGGCTTCGACGCGCTCTACGACGGCGCCGCACCGTGCTTCCTGCTGTCACTGATCGACGCGGGGGAGGTTCGGGACTCGCCCGATCTGCGGGTGAAGTTCAGCCGGGAACCCGACATCGAACTGCCGGTGGACGCCTACCCCCGGGTTTCCGACGCCGAGCAGAGCAACACCAGCGTGATCTTCGACCGGACGCCGGCGGCGATTCTGAAGATATTCCGCCGGGTCAGCGCGGGGATCAATCCCGACATCGAGCTGAACCGGGTGCTCGGCCGCGCCGGAAACCCGCACGTGGCCCGGTTGCTGGGCAGCTACGAGATCGGCGCGCCGGACGCTGCGCCGGAGTCCGCGTCCCCGCTGGGCATGGTCACCGCCTTCGCCGGCAACGCGGCCGAAGGGTGGGCCATGGCGACCGCCAGCGTGCGCGATCTGTTCGCCGAGGGTGACCTGTACGCCCACGAAGTCGGCGGGGACTTCGCCGGTGAGTCCTATCGGCTCGGCGAAGCGGTGGCCTCGGTGCACACCACTTTGGCGGAATCGCTGGGGACGTCGCAGGCGCCCTTCCCGCTGGACCACATGCTGGCGCGCCTGTCGGCTTCGGCGGCCGCGGTCTCCGAACTCGACGAGTACGTACCGACCATTCAGGAGCGTCTCGGCAAGCTCGCCGACGAGCAGATCACCGTCCAGCGCGTGCACGGCGACCTGCACCTGGGTCAGGTGCTGCGTACCCCGGAGAGCTGGGTGCTGATCGACTTCGAGGGTGAACCGGGTCAGCCGGTGGCCGAGCGGCGCGCCCCGGATTCGCCGATGCGCGACGTGGCCGGCGTGCTGCGGTCCTTCGAGTACGCCGCGTACGGGCCGTTGGTGGATCAGGGCTCCGACAAACACGACAAGCAGCTGGCGGCCCGCGCCCGGGAATGGGTCGAACGCAACCGCGCCGCATTCTGCGACGGTTACGCCGCCGCGTCGGGAACCGACCCCCGGGATTCGGCGCTGCTGCTGGCGGCCTACGAGCTGGACAAGGCGGTGTACGAGACCGGCTACGAGTCCCGGCACCGACCCACCTGGCTGCCGATACCGTTGCGCTCGATCGCGCGCCTGGCCACCGCCTGACCTTCGCCGTTATGCCCGTCGGGCGCAGCTCTGGAAGCATGCTCGTGTGCAGAAGGAGATGTATGACAGCGAGGCCAGGTTGTCCTGGCTACTGGCCGCGCTGGCCGGCGTGCTGGGCGCCACCGCGTTCAGCCACTCCGAGGGTTATTTCGTGACGTTCATGACGGGCAACGCGCAGCGCGCGGTGCTCGGGGTGTTCCGCGACGACGTCTGGCTGTCGATCACCGCGGGCACGTTGTTGCTGTGCTTTTTGGCCGGCGTGGTGGTGTCGTCGGTCTGCCGGCGGCGGTACTGGGCGGCCCACCCGCACGGCCCGACGGTGTTGACGACGTTCGCGCTGGTGTTCGCGACAGGCCTGGACATCGTGTTGGGCGGCTGGGAGGAGACCATGCTCGACTTCGTGCCGGTCATGTGCGTGGTGTTCGGGGTCGGCGCGTTGAACACGTCTTTCGTCAAGGACGGCGAAGTGTCGGTCCCGCTGAGCTATGTGACCGGGACGCTGGTCAAGATGGGTCAGGGGATCGAACGCCACGTCGCCGGCGGCAAGATCGAGGACTGGTTCGGGTACTTCATGATGCTCGCGACCTTCATGTCGGGCGCGGCTATCGGCGGAGCGATCAGCCTGGTGACCAGCGGGACCCAGATGCTGGGTGTGGCGGCGTTCGTGTGCGCGGTGACGACTTGCTACACCTACCTGCACGCCGACCGGCGCGGCCTGCTGGACAAGGGATCGCAGAACCCGGAATAGAACATCGGCAGCAGCGCTGGCCGTTGCGCTGCTGCCGATGTGGTCTGGCGGTACTCAGGCCCCCTGGCCGGGCGCCGCGGGCGCCGGTGCCGGTGCCGGTGGGGGCTGGTTGACCGCATTCAGGACTTGCAGCATGTCGGGTTTCATGGCCATCAGCTGCTGGTTCCAGTAGTTCCACGAGTGCGTGCCGTTGTTGGGAAACTGGAACACTCCGTTGCGTCCGCCCGAGGCGGCGTAGGTCTGCTGGAACTGCTGGTTGGTGCGCAGCGTCAGGCCTTCGAGGAACTTCGCGGGCATGTTGTCGCCGCCGAGGTCGCTGGGCGTGCCGT
Source organism: Mycobacterium sp. NGS59 (assembly GCF_059812345.1). Taxonomy (NCBI): domain Bacteria; kingdom Bacillati; phylum Actinomycetota; class Actinomycetes; order Mycobacteriales; family Mycobacteriaceae; genus Mycobacterium; species Mycobacterium sp. NGS59. Next base: position 23,050 of record NZ_JCALCN010000009.1, on the reverse strand, counting down.
TGCCGCAGTAGACCCAGATCCGGGTGTTGTTGGCGATCAGCCGGGGGATCTGGACCATCGGGTCGTTGCGCTTCCACGCCGGGTCGGTGGACGGGCCCCACATGCTGTTGGCGTTGTAGCCGCCGGAGTCGTTCATCGCGAGGCCGATCAGCGTCGGCCACCAGCCGTCGGACGGGTTGAGGAAGCCCGACAGCGACGCCGCGTAGGGGAATTGCTGGGGGTAGTAGGCGGCCATGATCAACGCCGAACTGCCCGACATCGACAAACCGACGGCGGAGTTGCCGAACGGTGAAAGGCCCTTGTTGGCCTGCAGCCAGGTCGGCATTTCCCGGGTCAGGAAGGTCTCCCACTTGTAGGTGTAGCCCTGGCCGTTGCCCTGGGACGGCTGGTACCAGTCGCTGTAGAAGCTGGACGTGCCGCCGACGGGCATCACCACGGAAAGCCCGGACTGGTAGAACTCCTCGAACACCGGGGTGTTGATGTCCCAACCGCTGTAATCGTCCTGGGCGCGCAGCCCGTCGAGCAGGTACACCGCGTGCGCGCCGCCACCCTGGAACTGCACCTTGATGTTGCGGCCCATCGCCGCCGATGGGATCTGCAGGGTCTCTACCGGGAGACCGGGCCGGGAGAACGCGCTCGCGGTGGCCGAGCCGCCGACGACACCGACGAGACCGGTCAGCAGGGCAGCGCTCAACGTGGCAACTGCCAGCCTGCGGGGCATGGTTTTTGCTGCGCCACACAGCTTTTGCACGAGCTTCATCGCTTGACCCATCCTTCGTCTGCCACTCGTCGCGGTCGAATCTGTTCGGGGCGAGTCAAACACAGCCGGTCGGGTCGGCCGGGCTGTCGCGGCCGCAGCAGGATGTCGCGGTTGGCTAACGATTAGGCCTCGGGCGGGACTCCGCAGCGATCGGGTCGCATTCGGGTAACGATCGGGTCACCCGGCTAGGCGACGAGTCGTCGTAAAACCTTTGAGGCCGCGATGATTCCGACGATCGGAGCGATCAGCAGCACGGCAACGTCCACCAGGTGGAAGGGGCTGCCGATCAGCAGCGCCCGCAACACGTCGACCTCGTAACTCAGCGGATTGACCTTGCTCAGCACACGTAGCCACGACGGCATGACCTCGACCGGGTACAGGGCGTTGGACGCGAAGAACAACGGCATCGTGATGGCCTGGCCGAGGCCCATCAGCCGGTCACGATTCCGGACCAAACCCGCCAATGTCATTGACAGACAAGCGAAGAAGGCGGCACCGAGCATGACGGCGGCCATCGCCGCCAGGATCCGCAGCGGGTTGGCCGTCAACCCGATGTTCATCGCGTACGCCAGCACCAGCACCCCGACGATCTGCGCCACCGAACGGACCCCGGCGGCAAAGGACTTGCCGGCGATCAGCGCCGAAGCCGGTGCCGGAGTCACCATCAGTTTGGCCAGTACGCCCGCGTCGCGGTCCCAGATGATCTGTATCCCATAGAAAATCGAGATGAACAGTGCCGACTGGGCGATGATCCCCGGCGCCAGGAACGCCAGATAGGACACATTTCCGGTGTCGATGACGCGCAGATGGCTGAAGGTGGTGCCGAAGATCAGCAGCCACAGTGCGGGCTGCACCATCCGGGTGACGAGTTCGGTGCGATCGTGCCGGAGCTTCTGCAGTTCGACGATCGCGAATGCGCCGACGCGGCTCAGCGTCGCTTTGGCCCGCTCCACTCCGCGCGGCGCGCGGACCGGGTTCACCTCGATGGGCTGACAGGCCCGGTCAACCGACATGCCGGTTTGCTCCTCTGCTAGAACGGATTTCGCGGCTCGACGGGGCGTCCAGACTGGAAGCGGCATAGTGCCGGAAGACGTCTTCGAGCGTGGCGTGCGGCGAGACGGTGGCTTTGAGCTCCTCGGGTGTCCCCACTGCCTGCAACGCGCCGCGGTGCATCAGCGCGACCCGGTCGCACAGCGCGTCGGCCTCCTCCATGTAGTGGGTGGTGAGCAGCACGGTCATGCCGAACTGCTGCTGCATGGCCTGCACCTGTGTCCACACGCCGTCACGGGCAATGGGATCCAGCCCCACCGTCGGCTCGTCGAGCACCAGCAGCGACGGCCGGTTGACCAGCGCCTGGGCCACCTCGAGCCGCCGAACCATGCCGCCGGAGTAGCTGGAGGCGAGCTTGTCGGCGACGTCGAGCAGGTCCATGGCGTTCAGCGCCTGCTCGACGCGATCGCGACGGTCGCGGCGGGGCACCCCGTACAGCCGGGCGAACCACTCCACATTCTGCCGTCCGGTCAGGGCCGTCTCGATCGAAAGTTGTTGCGGTACATAGCCGATATTGCTGCGGATATCGATGGTCTGGCGGCGGGCGTCCAACCCGAAGATGCGCAGTTCGCCGTCCTGGACCGGCGCCAGCGTGGTCAGCACCCGCACCACTGTCGTCTTTCCGGCGCCGTTGGGACCCAGCAGGCCCATCGTCTCGCCCGGCCGCACCTGAAAGGTCACGTCGTCGACCGCGGTGTGCTGGCCGTAGCGGTACGTCAGGTGGCGGCAGTCGATTGCCGGGGTCATGCGCTTCGCTCCTGCAGTCTCTTGGTCATGTGTTCCAGGACCTCCAACCCTTTCGCCAATACCCCCATCTGCTGTTCGTCAAGCTCGCCGAGCAGGTCGGTCAGCACCGCACGCCGCACCTGTGCCGTCGTGTCCATCACCTGCTGAGCCGGCTCGGTGAGGCGCAACCGGCTGATCCGGCGGTCGGTGGGGTCCGGCGTGCGCTCCAGCAAACCCGCGCATGACAGCTTGGTGACCAGGGTGGACGCGGTATTCGGGACCAACCCGAGTTCGGTGGCGGCGGCGCTGACCGACACCCCGGGACGGTGGGTCACCAGGCGCAGCAGCTCGGCCTGCGACTCGGAGAGCTGCCCGGGGGCGTACCCGGTGCCGACCGAGCGGCGCAGCTGCCGGCGGAACCTGCCCAGAATGCGGGGGAGGTCGGCGGCAAGATCGGCGGGGGTGCTCACCGTCGCAATAATACCTCTGTAGTCGAGCTATTTATTGAGTCGGTGTAGCGCGACGTCGTGCAGGGCCCCGTCGTGCGCCGTGGCGGTCAGGTATGTGCAGTGCGGCTGCCTGCGGCGATCGGTGGGCGAGCCCGGATTCAGCAGGCGCAGCCCGGTAGCGGTGGTGGTGTCCCACGGGATGTGGCTGTGGCCGAACACCAGCACGTCGGTGTCCGGGTAGAGCCGCGACATCCGGGCTTCGCGCCCGGCGGTGGCGCCCGTCTCGTGCACGACGACGAAGCGCAGGCCGGCCAACGTCGCAGCAGCCCGCTCCGGCAGCCGGGACCGCAACTCCGGGCCGTCGTTGTTGCCCCAGCACGCCAGCAGCCGTGCCGACCTGGCTTCGAGTTCGTCGAGCAGGTCGACGGTCACCCAGTCGCCGGCGTGGATGACGACGTCGGCGGTCGCGACCTCGTCCCATACCTGCGCGGGTAGGTCGCGGGCCCGTTTCGGGACGTGCGTGTCGGCGATCAGCAGTAGCCGCATAAGTTCTATGCATACCCCCGATAGACACAGAGGAGAGACCATGCGCAGCTTCGAGTCAGTCGCCGAGCTCACCGCCGCGGCGGGGGAGACCCTCGGGCACAGCGACTGGGTGACGATCACCCAGGACGACGTCAACCTGTTCGCCGACGCGACCGGCGATCACCAGTGGATCCACGTCGACCCGGAACGGGCGGCCAAGGGACCGTTCGGCACGACGATCGCGCACGGTTTCATGACCCTGGCGCTGCTGCCGCGACTGCAGCACCAGATCTACACGGTCAACGGCGTCAAGTTGGCAATCAACTACGGACTCAACAAGGTTCGCTTCCCGTCGCCGGTGCCGGTCGGTTCGCGGGTGCGCGCGACGTCGAAGTTGGTCAGCGTCGACGACCTGGGTGAGGGCACCGTTCAGGCGACGCTGTCGACCACCGTCGAAGTCGAGGGAGCCGCCAAGCCGGCCTGCGTGGCCGAGAGCGTGGCCCGCTACATTTCCTAGCGCGAGCAGACGCAAAAACCCCCATTTCGGCACGAAATGGGGGGTTTTTGCGTCTGCTCGCGGGGAAGCCGGCGCGGTCAGAACTCGGCGATAGAGTGTTCCAGGCGGGCGGCCAGTCGCGCCTCGGCTTCGGCCTTGCGGGTGGGTATGTGCTGAGACGGGAAAGGCGTTGTCACCGGCTGATATTCCTTCAACGTGCGGCGTGCCACGGTCATCTTGTGCAACTCGGTGGCCCCGTCGGCGATACCGAGTGACTCGGCCGCAACCAGCATCTTGACGAACGGCATCTCGTCGGAAACCCCCAGTGCGCCATGCAGATGCAGGGCGCGCTGGGCGACATCGTGCAGCACCTGCGGCATCGCGACTTTCACCGCCGCGATGTCGCGGCGCACCTTCTGGTAGTCGTGGTGCTTGTCGATCAGCCACGCGGTGCGCAGCACCAACAGCCGGAACTGCTCGATCTGAATCCAGCTGTCGGCGATCTTCTCCTGCGTCATCTGAAAGTCAGCGAGCGTCCCGCGCCGGGTCCGGCGTGACACCGCCCGCTCGCACATCATGTCGAATGCCTTGCGCGACAACGCAATTGTGCGCATGGCGTGATGGATGCGACCGCCGCCCAGGCGGGTCTGGGCGATCATGAAGGCCTGGCCCTCACCACCGAGCACGTGGTCGGCGGGCACTCGGACGTCGTTGTACCGGACGTAACCGTGGCTGGCGCGCTTGGACGATTCGGCTCCCACACCGACATTGCGGATGATCTCGATGCCCGGCGTCTCGGCCGGCACGATGAACAGCGACATCTTCTCGTAGGTGCGGCCTTCGGGGTTGGTGACGGCCATCACGATGAAGAACGACGCGTGTCTGGCGTTGCTGGAAAACCACTTCTCCCCGTTGATCACCCAGTCGTCGCCGTCCCGGGTTGCGGCGGTGACGAACATGCCGGGATCCGAACCGCCCTGCGGTTCGGTCATCGAATAACACGACGTGATCTCACCGTCCAGCAGCGGCTGCAGGTAGCGGGCCTTCTGCTCCTCGGTGCCGAACAGCGCCAGGATCTCGGCGTTGCCCGAATCCGGTGCCTGACAACCGAACACCGACGGCGCCCACCGCGAACGCCCGAGTATCTCGTTGAGCAGCGCGAGCTTGACCTGACCGAATCCCTGCCCGCCGAGTTCCGGGCGCAGGTGCGCGGCCCACAGGCCCTGATCCTTCACCTGCTGCTGCAACGGCCGCAGGATCGCCATCATCTCGGCGTTGTTCTTGTCGTACGGATCGAGCGAAACCAAATCGAGCGGCTCGAGTTCGTCGACCATGAATTGCTCGACCCAGTCCAGCTTCGCCTGGTATTCAGGATCGGTTTCGAAGTCCCACACCGTAGATCACCGTTCCCCGGCGCAGCGTCGCACCGGCATCGTCGAAGGAGCGACACCATCGTAAGGTCGGCACGGCACCGCCCGATCAGCTGTCCGGAATAGCCTTCCTGAGATCGACCACGCGCCGGGCGATGTCGACCAACGGCGTGTTGGACTCCTGCGACAGCCGCTTGAGCAGCTCGAACGCCCGCACGGCATCGATGTCGAACTGCTGCATCAGGATGCCCTTCGCCTGGCCGATGATGTCCCGACTCGCCAGCGCACTCTGGAAACTGCCTTCCCGACGGACGCTGTCCCACACCAGCGCGGCATGCGTCGCGAAGACGATCCCCACCTCCACGGCTGCGTGGTCGAAAGCCCCGGGCGCATCGGCGTAGATGTTCAGCGCCCCCAAAGTCTGGTCACTGGTGAACAGTTCGAACGACAGAATCGAGCGGATCGGTGTCTGCCGGAGCGCGGCGCATCTGTACTTCGGCCACCGGGTCTCGGTCGACAGATCATCGACCAGCACCGTGTGGTGCTCCCAGGCGGCCATTAGGCACGGACCCTCCCCGTAGCGCTGTTGAATCTCGTCGAGCACGATCGGGTATCGATGGGTGCTGGCCGGGGTGGTGATTCCGGCTCGTGGGTTGGTGACGGTCAGACCGCCATACTGTGCGCCGGGAATCGTCTGGGCGGCCTCGACCACCAGCTGGTCGATGACATCTTGGCTGTAGACGCCGGGCCGGCTGTGCAGTTCGCGCGCCAGCCCCGCAATGCGCTGGTGGAGTTGCGCAAAACCTTCTGCCACGGCCATCCCCTCGGTCAAAGTCCTCGCGCGCGAGGGCCGGTTAGACTCTACGCCCACCGGACTCCGAATGGTCCTGCCCGGGACGGACCCAGGCGTGCACTAGCTGCCGCGATACCTGTTCGCCTAACGTGACTGCGGTGACCCCGCACGTGCGCCCCGCGCAAAGGAGCGATGTCCGCGCTTTGGGACGCACTCTGGGCCGCGCGTTCTTCGACGATCCGGTCGCGATGTACCTGCTACCCGACGACGACGTGCGGCGCAGGCAACTGCATCGCGTGTTCGCCACGACGACGCGCCATCACCACCTGGCTCACGGCGGTGTGGAGGTGGCGGTCGACGGCCCGGGTATCGGTGCGGCGGCACTGTGGGACCCGCCGGACCGGTGGCGCGAATCGCGCCGCGCGGAGCTGGCGCAGATCCCGATGTTCTTGCGGGTGTTCGGCTTTCGTTCGGGGCCGGCCCGTCAACTGCTGGAATTGATGAAGCGGGCCCATCCCGAAGAGCCGCACTGGTATCTGGCCGTCATCGGAAGCGACCCGGCGGTGCGCGGCAAAGGGTTCGGCCAGGTGTTGATGCGGTCGCGGCTGGAGCGCTGCGACGCCGAATACTGTCCGGCCTACCTGGAATCGTCCAAGCCCGAAAACATCCCGTACTACGAACGTTTCGGGTTCACCGTCACAGGTGAGATCAAAGTCCCGGGCGGGGGACCGACGCTGTGGCCCATGTGGCGAGAACCGCGATGACATCCGTTGCTCGCCAAGCGATCTGACCTCAGTTCGGCCACGAGGTTCACGTCAACGGCGATCCGCGGTTCTCGATGGGTGTGCGGCATGCGGGTTTAGCTGACGCGGACATGGGCAACCAGTCGGCTATGGAAGGCGGCCCCGGCGACACCCTGAGACCACAAGAGTCAACCGATTCCGACGAACTCCGCAACGACGACGGCGACACCGTCGTCGACCCGCCTGAGCAGTGGAGCGAGGCCGACAAGTACGGCATGACACCGCGTGAAGAGCGCGAAGGGGAGTCACTCGACCAGAAGCTGGCCGCCGAAGAGCCCGATGTGCTCCGTCCCGCGCCGGGACCGAGCATCGAGGACGCGTTACCCGGTGGCGTGCACCGCGGTCAGGTGGACGGCACTCCCGAGGACGGCGATTCGCTGTACACCGTCGTCGAGGAGTGACTCAGGGGCTGGATTTCCAGCCCGCCACCCCGATGGCGATCATGCGCAGCTGCTTGACGGCGATCCGGTGAATCTCCTGTAGCGCCTCGTTGCTCTGGGCGTCCTCGATCGCCTCGGCGGTGACGATCATCGCGTTGACGAACAGGCTGGCCAGCACGTTGAGATCCTCGGTGCTCCATTCGTTGAGCCGGGGAAACCGGGCCAGGTCGGTAGCCAGCTCTGAGGTGATCAACCGGATCTCGGTGCGAATCGCATAGCGCAGCACCGAAACTCCGGTGGAGCGTTCCCGGGAGATGAAGCGCCAGTGCTCGCGCTTCTCGGCGACACTGCCGATCAGGATCTCGACCGACGACTCGATGACCCGGTTCGGGTCGAGTTTCCCGGCGCGCGCGCCGCGCAGCGTATCGCGCAGACTGCGGAACGATTCGTCGATCAGAACCAGCCCGAGCGCCTCCATCGACTCGAAGTGGCGGTAGAACGCCGCAGGCACGATGCCGGCTTCCCGGGTGACCTCGCGCAGGCTCAGACCGCTGAAACTGCGGTCGTTGAGCGCCTTCAGGGCCGCGGCGATGATGGCGCGCCGGGTCGCCTCCTTGCGTTCCTCGCGGGAGGGCGTGTCACGGCCACCGTCGCGGCTTCTGTCCCGGGGCCGATCCTGGACGCTGCGCCGCGAATGTGAGCTAGGAGTACGACTGTTCACTATGTGAACCGTAACACAGGACCGTGGAAAACCCTTGACCACCAGCGGGTATTGATGTCACGGTGTACACATGTTCACTCAAACTTTCACTCGGACGTTCGCCCGGAATTTCGGTAAGCGGGTCCTGGGTTCCGACCTGGTCGACCTGCTCACCGGTCCCCACGGCGTCGACCGGTACACCGAGCTCGTGACGCCCACCTGGACGTCGGCAGAGGCCCGCGCCAAGGTGGTCGAGGTGCGGCGGACGACGCCGCGCAGCGTCACCCTGGTGCTGGTTCCCAACGACGCATTCACCGACCGCTACCCCGTCAAGGCCGGGCAGTTCGTCAACGTCACCGTCGAGATCGACGGGCGCATGCACTCGCGCTGCTACTCTCCGGCCAACGTCGAGGGCAGCACACACCTGGAGCTGACCATCGGCCGGCACGACGGCGGGTTGGTCTCGACGTACCTGTATGAGCAGGCCCGCCGCGGCATGGTGGTCGGGCTGGACGGTGTCGGCGGCGACTTCGTGTTGCCGGCGCAACGGCCGCGCCGAATCCTGTTCGTCTCCGGCGGCAGCGGAATCACGCCCGTGCTGGCGATGTTGCGCACCCTGGTCGCCGAAGGACATCTGCGGAAGTCGGGTCACGACATCGCATTCGTGCACTACGCGCGCTCCGCCGCCGAAGCCTGCTACCGCGCCGAGCTGGCCCAGCTGCCCGGCGTACGAGTGCTGCACGGCTACACCCGGTCCGGTTCCGGCGACCTGGACGGCCGTTTCGGAGCAGCACACCTGGCGGCGGCGATGCCCGAACCCGACGCGGTGTTCGTCTGCGGGCCAACCGCTTTGGTGGATGCCGTCAAGGCGGTCTGTGAAAACGTGTTCACCGAAAGCTTCGTGCCCCCGGTGATCGACGCACCGGCCGAACCGACCGGCGGCCGGCTGGCCTTCGCGGACAGCCAGGTCGACGTCGTCGACGACGGTCGTTCGATCCTGGAACAGGCCGAAGGGGCCGGCCTGCAACCGCAGAACGGGTGCCGGATGGGCATCTGTCACACCTGCACGCGCCGCAAGACCTCCGGCACCGTGCGCAACCTGGTCACCGGCGCAATCTCCACCCAGCCCGACGAAAAAGTACAGATTTGCGTCACCGTCCCCGTCGGTGACGTCGAGATAGACCTCTAGCCCACCAACGAACTCAAGGAGGAAAAGTCATGTCACAGAACAAGATCTCCCTCACCAAAGAGCAGGCCGACTCCTTCGGCCGCGAGCTCGACGCCATCCGCGAACGCGTGATGGCCGACCTCGGCGAAGAGGACGCCGACTACATCCGCCGGATGATCAAGATCCAGCGCGGCCTGGAGGTCGGCGGGCGCGCCCTGCTGTTCCTGCCACCGTTCTGGCTGTTCGGCACCGGCATGCTGGGCGTCGCGAAAATCATGGACAACATGGAGATCGGCCACAACATCATGCACGGCCAGTACGACTGGATGCGTGACCCGACGATCTCCGGCCGCGACTTCGAATGGGACACCGCCTGCCCGGCCGACCAGTGGCGGCACTCGCACAACTACATGCACCACACCCACACCAACATCGTCGGGATGGACCGCGACATCGGCTACGGCATCCTCCGGATGAGCAAGGACCAGCCCTGGGAGCCGTACTTCCTGGGCAACCCGGTCTATGCGTTTCTGCTGATGGTGTTGTTCCAGTACGGCGTCGCTCTGCACGAGCTGGAGACCGAGCGGATCCGCTCCGGGGAGATCAGCGTTCGGGACAAGCGCGACACCTTGAAGGAAATCTGGAAGAAGACCCGCCGGCAGTCGCTGAAGGACTACGTCGCCTTCCCGCTGTTGGCCGGCCCGTTCGCGCCGTTCGTCTTCACCGGCAACCTGACGGCCAACCTGATGCGCAACGTGTGGTCGTACATGATCATCTTCTGCGGCCACTTCCCGGACGGCACTCAGGAATTCACCGTCGAGGAGACCAAGGACGAGACCCGCGGCCAGTGGTACTTCCGCCAGGTGCTGGGTTCGGCGAACCTGACCGGCGGCGACATCTTCCACGTGCTGTCCGGCAACCTCTCGCACCAGATCGAGCACCACCTGTTCCCGGACATGCCCGCCCGTCGGTACCCCCAGATCGCGCCGGAGGTGCAGGAGATCTGCGAGCGCTACGGGATTCCCTACAACAAGGGTCCGCTGCTGCGGCAGTTCGGCACCGTCGTGCGCAAGATCGTGCGGCTGACGTTCCCCGACTCGTGGAAATTCCGGTCGCGCAGCAAGGCCGAGGAGCCTGTCGGGCAGGAGCTGATCGCCGCATAACTCCCATCACTAGCTGGTGGCGCCGAGACTGCGGCCAGGGTGTGTCGTTCACGACATCGGGTCACCCTGGGCGCAGTCTCGAAGCGTTTCATCTGGGGGACAATGGATCGATGGAGTGGACCGGCGCGCGATATTCGGACAAGCCGACAGTAGAAGCCACGACCTGGATCGACGCCGACCCGGAGCGGGTCTGGAGTCTGGTCTCCGACATCGAGTTGATGCCGACCCTGTCCAACGAGCTGCAGGCCGTCGAGTGGCTGGACGGAGCCACCGCTGCGCGGCTCGACGCCCGCTTCGTCGGGCACAACCAACACGACGCATTCGGCGAGTGGAGCACCACGTCGCGGATCGTCTCCTACGACCAACCGCGCGAATTCGCTTGGGCGGTAGGCGAACCCGCCGACCCCGCGGCGACCTGGCGGTTTCGCCTGACTCCCCGCGACGGTGGCACCGCGCTGTCGTTCTGGACCCAGCTGGGCCCGGGCCGTTCGGGACTGTCCAATGCCATCGACGCGATGCCCGACAAAGAGCAGAAGATCGTGTTCGTGCGGCTGCGTGAATTCGAGGCCGCGATCGACAAGACGCTGGGCGCGATCAAGAGGTTGGCCGAACACGGGGTGCGCTGATGCGGACCGCGACGACCGTCGAGTTGTCGGTGGCCTCGGCCGAGACCGTCGACTTCGTGGTCGAAGCCGAGAAGCTGGGCCTGGACATGTGCTGGGTCGCCGAGGCGTGGGGAACGGATGCGCCGTCCGCGCTGGGATATCTGGCCGCCCGCACCCGGCGGATGCTGCTCGGCTCCGGCGTGCTGCAGGTCGGCACCCGCTCCCCGGTGCTGGTGGCGCAGACGGCCATCACCCTGGCCAACCTGTCCGCCGGGCGTTTCCTGCTCGGGCTCGGCGCCTCCGGACCGCAGGTGATCGAAGGCTTGCACGGCGTCGGCTTCGAGGCGCCGCTGGCCCGGGTCCGCGAGACCGTCGACATCGTCCGGCAGGTGTTCGCGGGTGGCAGAATCTCTTACTCCGGCAACGAGTTCCGCATTCCGCGACCGGGCGGCGAGGCGAAGCCGATGCGACTGTCGACCCGCGCCGAACACCCGATTCCGATCTATCTGGCCAGCTTGTCACCGGCCATGCTGCGGTTGACCGGGCGGGTCGCCGACGGCTGGCTGGGCACCAGTTTCGTTCCGGAAGGGGCCGACGAGGCCTATTTCGCCCATCTCGACGCGGGCCTGACCGCTGCCGGCCGGACCCGCGCCGACCTCGACATCTGTCAGGGTGCCGAGGTCGCGTTCGCCCGCGACGAGGACGAACTGCGCACCATGGTCGGGGCGCGCAAGACGGAACTGGCGTTCAGTCTCGGCGGCATGGGATCGGCCAACACGAACTACTACAACCAGGCCTACAGCCGGCAGGGCTGGGCAGAGGTCGCCGCTGCAGTGCGCGAGGCATGGCAGCGCGGCGACCGGCCCGGTGCGGCGGCACTGGTCACCGATGAGATGGTGTTGGCCACCACGCTGATCGGGACCGAGGACATGGTCCGTGCGCGCCTTGCGGATTGGCGCGACGCCGGGGTGGACACCGTGCGGTTGTATCCCGCCGGTGAGAGCTTGGACGCCAAGCTCGCGACGTTGGGGCGTGCCATCGAGCTGGTCCGGGAGACTTAGCGATAGCGGCGCCGTCATCGAACGTGTAGCTGCTGTCAAAATCGTGCGATTTTTTCGCGGTGGCTACACGCTCGGTGATGACGCCACCTTCGTAGGTGCCTCCGAGAGCTTCACCAGTTGCACTTCGGGCCGCGCCGGCACCTCGTCGGCCAGGAACCAGCGAAACGCCAGGTTCCCGCGCGGATAGCCCAGCGTCGTCAGCGAATTCGGGTGCGGCGTCGTGCCGTTGGACAACACGACCGTGACCGAGCCGTCAGCGTTGGGAACCGCGCTAGCGCAGTTGACCGAGCACCGGCCGTCTTCGGCGCCGTAGGTGGCCATGAACTGGTTCCACACCACCAGATTCCAGAACCTGCACGGCGGCGGCCGGTGTGTGATGACCAGCGCCTCGTCGTCCTCGAGCACGAAACTGCCGTAGGCATAGCAGGCGTCGCGAGCCGACCAGCCGAAGTTGGCGTCGGGCACCTGGTAGGGATCGGCGAATTGGTTTGCGCTGTAAGCGACTTCGTGCCCGAGTGCGTGCCCGTCCTGAGTGCGTACGCCCACGGCCAGCGGAACGATGGCGAACATGGTGCGCATCCAGGTGGCGATCGCGCGCAACCGGGCCGCGGTCTCGGCGTCGCCGTGCCGGATCGGGTCCGGCTCGTCGAGCGCCTCGATGTGCCAACTGACGGGCCGCCCGGTGACCGGGTCGGCCTGGTAGTCGCGCGTCATGAGCACCGCGGCATCAGGTGTCGGCGGAAACTCGAACGTGAAGTTGCCGTCGGCATCGACGTCGAGGTCGGTGTCGCGGACGATCGCGACCACCCGGTCGGACCAGACGCCGGGCGAAGGTTCGTTGTAAGCGGTCAACGAGAAGTACACGCTGTCGCCCTTGTTGCCGCTGATGCGGTAGCGCCGCTGCGGATCGACCGGGCAGACGAAGTAGTAGGCGTCGGTGTTGTCACCGCCCCACCGCCGGTCGCGCCGGGACGGCGTGTTGACCGCGACGAACTGGGGCCGACCGGGCTCGGGGAACAGGTAGGTGTCGAAGCCGACGCCCAGGGTGGTGGCCAGCATCCGGTAGCCGTCGGCGACGTGGCGGTCGTCGGTGACGGCTTTGTCGCCTTCGAGGAACGAGCGGTCCAGTTCCCCGAGGGTCGTCAGGAGTTCCTGCCAGGCGCCGGTCGATTCGTGTGTCATGCGCCGATTCCTTTCAGCAGCAATGTGGTGGTGCGTTCGACCCAGGCGTCGTCGAGTTCGCTGATGCGGGTGAGTAGCGCGATCAACGTCAGACCGGCGATGGCCTCGGCCAGCTCGGAGGCGCTCACGTCGGGCCGGACCTGGCCGCTGGCCGCGGCGCCGCGGAGGCGTTCGGCCAGCCCGCCGGCGAAGATCCCGGCGAACCGTTCCAGCAACGCCGAATGCAGGCTCGGGTCGGCGGCCATCTCGGCGACCAGGCCGGGCAGCGCCGCTTTGGCCGCGGGCGTGGTCAGCACGGCGGTGGTACGCCGGACCATCTCCCGGAGATCGTCGGGCAGCGACCCGCTGTCGGGGATCTCGGTCGCGGCGTTGATCGGGAACACCGCCTCGTGCACCAGGTGAGCCTTGCTGGGCCAGCGACGGTAGATCGCGGGCTTGCTGGTGCCGGCCCGTTCGGCGATCGCAGAGACCAACAGGCCCGGGTACCCGGTTTCGGCGAGCAGCTCGACCGTGGCGCGCAGTACTGCCGCGTCGATACGCGGATCCCGAGGCCGGCCCAGATCTACTACCATTACGAAACTCAGAGTAACATAACTCGCCGTGACCGATCCGCTCGCCAGCCCGTCCAGCTCGACGACCTGGGCCAGCCCCGGTTCAGCGCCGAGGCCCAGCCGATCCTGGACATGATGGCCGCGATGGCCCCGCAGTGCCCGCTGCAATCCGACGCATTGCACGCCCGGGCCAGCGAGGACACCGGCCTGACCGATTTCGGCGCCGACGACTACCGCGAACGGCTCGACGTCTACCTCGCTGCGCTGCGCGAGATCGACGGCCTGCATGAGGCCGGGGTGGTCAACTTCTTCGGCCAGCTGCTGCAGCTGCTCAAGAACCGGTTGCTGTTGACCGATCTGCAGCGCCGCCATCCGGAGATCGACGATATCGAGCTGCGTGCGCCGGTGGTGATCGCCGGGTTGCCCCGCACCGGCACCACCCACCTGCACAATCTGCTGGCCGCACCGCCCACCTTCCGCACCATGCCGTACTGGGAGAGCAACGAGCCGTTCCCGCTACCGGCTGAACACGGCATCGATCCGGACCCGCGCCGCGCCCGCATGGACGTCGCGGTCAACGTGATCAACCTGGTGATGCCGCATTTCGCGCTCATGCACGAGATGACCACCGACCACGTCCACGAAGAAATCCAGCTGCTGGCCAACGACTTCTCCACGATGCTGTTCGAGACGCTCGGCGACGTGCCCCGCTGGCGGGACTACTACCAGACCCACGACCAGACGCCGCACTATGTCCACCTGGCCCGGCAACTCAAGGCGATGCAGTTCCTGCGCGGCGGTAGGCGCTGGCTGCTCAAATCCCCCCAGCACCTCGAACAGGTTCCCGTGCTGAACCGCGTCTTCGGCGACAGCATCGTGATCTTCACCCACCGCGACCCCGTGCCGGTGGCGCTGTCGATGATCGCGATGATCACCTACTCGGCGCGGATGCACCGCTCCCCGGTGCCGGTCCGGCAGATCGCCGACTACTGGATCGACCGGTTGGAGTACATGCTGACCGCGTTGGTCCGCGACCGCGACACCATCGGCCCGGACCGTTCGGTCGACGTTCGCTTCGACGACTTCATGGCCGACGAACTCGGCGTCGCCGAACGCGTGTACGCGCTGGCCGGCGAACCCTTCACCGACGAGGTGCGTACCGCCGTCGGTGACTATCTGGACGGCCACCAGCGCGGCCGGCTGGGCAGCGTCGAGACCTCGTTCGAGATGTTCGGGCTGGACGAAGCCGATCTGCGGAAACGCTTCGCCCCCTACGTAGAGCGGTTCTTGCAGTAGTTTTTCGGGCATGACCACCATGCCCGAGTTGGACGGCGTCGAACACCGCTACGTGGACCTCGGCGACGGGCTCACCATCCACGTCGCGGAGGCCGGCCCGGCCGACGGTCCGGTGGTGATGCTGGTGCACGGGTTCCCGGAGAACTGGTGGGAATGGCACGAGCTGATCGGACCGCTCGCCGCCGACGGGTACCGGGTGTTGTGCCCGGACCTGCGCGGCGCGGGCTGGAGCTCGGCGCCGCCGTCGCGGTATCTCAAGAGCGAGATGGCCGAGGATCTGGCCGGCGTCCTGGACCATCTCGGCATCGACACGGTGAAACTCGTCGCACACGACTGGGGTGGACCGGCGGCCTTCATCATGATGCTGCGCCATCCCGAGAAGGTGACCGGATTCTTCGGGATGAACACCGTGGCGCCCTGGGTCAAACGTGACCTGGGGTCGATCCGCAACAGCTGGCGGCTCTGGTATCAGATCCCGATTGCGGTGCCGGTGCTCGGTCCGCGACTGCTGCGCGATCGCAAGGCCCGGTTCGCCCGCGCACTGGGTTCCTGGGTCGGCGGCGGCTTCAACCTCGCCGACGAAGACATCGCTGTCTACATCGAGCGGATGCGGCAGCCCGGCCACGCCGAGGCCGGCTCGCGGTGGTACCGCTCGTTCCAGGCCGGGGAAATGCTGAGCTGGATGCGCGGCGAATACGACTCGGCTCGAGTCGAGGTGCCGGTGCGCTGGCTGACCGGTACCGAAGACCCGGTGATCACCCCGGATCTGGCCGACGGATATGCCGAGCACATCACGGATTTCGAGGTCGAGCTGGTTCCCGGGGTGGGGCACTGGATCGTCCATCAGCGCCCAGACCTGGTGCTGGACCGAGTTCGCGCGTTCCTGCGTCTTCAGCCCTAGTGCCGCGGCCCGAGTAACGCGATGGACGCATCCACCGCCGGCTCGACGATGTCACGCGCGGGCTTACCGTCCTCGACGGCCAGCGCGACGAGTTCCCGCAGGCCGCCCACCAGGATGACCGCCAACGGCGGCGTCAGTGGCGGCAAGCCGGCGCGCCGGAAACCGGGGCTGCCGCTCAGGTCGATCAGCAGGTTGGTCAACAATTCCAGCCCTTGCCGCTGCACGGGGCGAGCGATGTCACCCAGGTACGGCAGCTCCCGGATCCAACTCAGTGCAATGGCCGGCCGGGATTCGATGCTGCCGACATAACCTTCGACGGCCTGGCGAATCTGGTTGTGCCAGTCGGCCTCTGGGTCCACCGCGCCGCGGATGTCGGCCGCCATGATCTGGACCTCCAACCGCAGCAGTTCCAGGAAACACTGTTCCTTGCTCGGGAATTGGTCATAGAAAGTGCGCTTGGAGGTGCGCGCGTGGCGGACGATGTCGGCGACGGTGGTCGCGCGGTATCCCCGCTCGCGGATCGACGCGTCGAGACCGTCGAGCAGCCGAAGCCGGAACGGGTCGGGTTCGGCCGACACCGCGTCGTCGACAACCGCCGTCACGTAACGAACTCCTCCCGATCCCGCTTGTCATGCGTGGTACCACCGAGTACCGTACCAGGAAAGGCCGGTGGTACATCGCAGTACCAACCCCCGTTCTCGGGGTTCGAGGAAGGAAGTCGCGCTCGATGAGCCAAGCAGTGACCGACGCCCCAGTCCTACCGGCCGGCAAGGCGCCACCGGCGGCCCGACTGCCGAAGCTGTTGCAGGGTATGGGTTTTGCGTTGGTACGGCGACGGATGCTGCAGAGCTTCACCCGGCGTCTCGGCACTGCGTTCACCCTGCACATCCCGATGTACGGTCGCATGCTGGTCGTCTCGGATCCACGACTGGCCAAACAGGTTTTCACCACCAGTCCCGACGTGTTGGGCAATATCCAGCCCAACCTGAGTCGCATGTTCGGCTCGGGATCGGTGTTCGGCCTCGAGGGCGAAAATCACCGGAGACGGCGCCGGCTGTTGGCACCGCCGTTCCACGGCAAGAGCATGAAGAACTACGAGACGATCATCGAGGAAGAGACCCTGCGCGAGACCGCTGATTGGCCCGAAGGCCAGGCGTTCGCGACGCTGCCGTCGATGATGCACATCACCCTCAATGCCATCCTGCGCGCGGTGTTCGGAGCCGAAGGTGCCGAACTCGACGAGTTGCGCCGGATCATTCCGCCCTGGGTCACCCTGGGCTCGCGGCTGGCAGCTGTGCCCATGCCGCGGCGCGCTTTCGGCCGGTTCAGTCCGTGGGGCCGGCTGGCCGAATACCGCCGCCGGTACGACCTGGTGATCGACAAGCTGATCGACGGCGAACGGGCGGACCCGAACTTCGCCGACCGCAACGACGTGCTCGCGCTGATGTTGCGCAGCACCTATGAGGATGGTTCGGTCATGTCGCGCAAGGACATTGGCGACGAGTTACTGGCGCTGCTGGCCGCCGGCCACGAAACCACCGCTTCCACGTTGGCCTGGGCCTTCGAACGGATCACCCGTCACCCAAAGGTGTTGGCGGAGTTGGTCGAAGAGGCCGACAACGGTGGCGGCGAACTACGCCAAGCGACCATCCTCGAAGTCCAACGCTCCCGGACGGTCATCGATCTGTCCGGCCGGCACGTCTATCCCGAGGTCTACCAACTCGGCGACTGGGCGGTTCAGCGCGGCGAATCGATCGTCGTCAACATCGGGCAGATCCACGAGAATCCGGAAGTCTTTCCCGATCCGGAGCGCTTCGACCCTCAGCGCTACATCGGCGGCAAGCCCTCGACGTTCGCCTGGATCCCGTTCGGCGGCGGCACCCGTCGCTGCGTCGGCGCCGCATTCGCGAACATGGAGATGGACGTGGTGCTGCGAACGGTGTTGCGCCAGTTCGTCATCGAATCCACGACGGCACCCGATGAACGTCGCCACTGCCGCGGGGTCGCGTTCACGCCCAAGGACGGCGGGCGCGTGGTCGTGCGCCGGCGCCGCTAGCGCTGCGCGTCAGCCCGCCGCGGCAGCTTCCAGCCGGGCCGCACGAAGTGACAGGTGTACCCGTGCGGGTAGCGCAGCAGATAGTCCTGGTGCTCGGGTTCGGCCTCCCAGAAATCACCGACCGGGCTCACCTCGGTCACCACCTTGCCGGGCCACAGGCCCGACGCGTCGACGTCGGCGATGGTGTCCAGCGCGATGCGCTTCTGCTCGTCATCGACGTAGTAGATGGCCGACCGGTAGCTGGGTCCGCGGTCGTTGCCCTGCCGGTCCTTGGTGGTCGGATCGTGGATCTGGAAGAAGAACTCCAGCAGGGTGCGGAAGTCGGTGGCCGACGGGTCGAAGATGATCTCGACGGCCTCGGCGTGCCTGCCGTGGTTGCGGTAGGTCGCGTTCGGCACCTCGCCGCCGCTGTAACCGACCCGGGTGGACACCACCCCGGGCTGTCTGCGGATCAGATCCTGCATGCCCCAGAAACAGCCGCCCGCAAGGACCGCTCGTTGCGTGCTCGTCATTTCTGTCCTCCTAACCGGCCCGGGGACCGGCTCGCCGCCGCAACGCCCCAGGCTACACTCCGCCCGTGAGGTGTAACGGCGCGTGAGCAGCCCGGAATTCCCCCGCAGCGAATTGGCCGCGGCCTTCGAGAAATTCGAGCAGACGGTGGCCCGTGCCGCCGAGACGCACGACTGGGACGCCTGGGTCGAGCACTACACACCCGACGTCGAGTACGTCGAGCACGCGGCCGGCACCATGCGCGGTCGCGACGAGGTGCGCACCTGGATCCAGCGGACGATGACCGCCTTTCCAGGCAGCCACATGGTCGAGTTCCCGTCGTTGTGGTCGGTGATCGACGAACCCACCGGCCGGATCATCATGGAGCTGGACAACCCGATGCGCGACCCCGGCGACGGCAGCGTGATCACCGCGACCAACATCTCGATCATCACCTACGCCGGCGACGGCCTGTGGCGCCGTCAGGAAGACATCTACAACCCGCTGCGCTTCGTGCAGGCCGCGCTCAAGTGGTGCCGTAAAGCCCAGGAGTTCGGCAACCTGGACGAGGACGCCGCGCGGTTCCTCCAGCAGTACGGCGGCGCGCAGTGAGTGCCAAACCCAAACTGGTCATCGGCGCCAACGGGTTTCTCGGTTCGCACGTCACCCGGCTACTGGTCGGGGACGGTCACGAGGTGCGGGCCATGGTGCGCGCGGGCGCCAACACCCGTTCCATCGACGACCTGTCGGTCACCCGCTTTCACGGCGACGTGTTCGACACCGCCACCGTGCGCGAGGCGATGGACGGCTGTGACGACGTGTACTACTGCGTCGTCGACACCCGCGCCTGGCTGCGCGACCCGGCGCCGTTGTTCCGAACCAACGTCGAGGGCCTGCGCAACGTGCTCGACGTCGCGAAAGACGTTGCGCTGCACCGGTTTGTGTTCACCAGCACGTACGCGACGGTGGATCGCCGGCACGGGCACGTCGCGACCGAATCCGACCGGATCCCGCCGGATCGCCGGGTGAGCCCGTACGTGCAGTCCCGGGTGCAGGCCGAAGACCTGGTGATGCGCTACGTCGCCGAGCGCAACCTGCCGGCGGTCGCGATGTGCGTCTCCACGACGTACGGCACCGGCGACTGGGGCGGCACCCCGCACGGCGCCTTCATCGCCGGCGCGGTGTTCGGCAAGCTGCCGTTCCTGATGAAGGACATCCAACTCGAGGTCGTCGGTGTGCAGGACGCCGCGCGGGCGATGATCCTGGCCGCCGAGCACGGCCGAAACGGTGAGAAGTATCTGATCTCGGAGAAGATGATCCCGTTGACCGAGGTGATCCGCATCGCCGCCGACGAGGCCGGTGTGCCACCGCCGCAACGCTCGATCCCGGTGCCGGTGCTCTACGCCCTCGGCGGCCTGGGCAGCCTGCGGGCCAAACTCACCGGCAAGGACGCCGAACTCAGCCTGGAGTCGGTGCGGATGATGCGGGCCGAAGCCCACGTGGACCACGGCAAGGCGGTGCGGGAATTGGGCTGGCAGCCACGCCCGGTCGAGGAATCGATCCGGGAGGCGGCCCGGTTCTGGGCGGACATGCGCAAGCCACAGGCGGCGCGCGACCTGTTCAAGCCGGACTGATTGTCCGGGCACCGGTGCCGTACCTGGACCGGGCGGGAATGGCCGATTCCGGGGTCGCGTTGAAATCGGTCAGCGACGAAAGAGGTGCAACATGAGCCACCCGGAAATCAAGGAACCCAGCGCCGGGCACCCGATCACGATCGAACCGACCGCCGGCCGGGTTCAGGTCCGCGTCCGCGGCGAGCTCGTCGCCGACACGACCGCGGCCCTGGGACTGCAGGAGGCCACTTTGCCTCTGGTGCAATACATTCCGCTGGCTGACGTGGTTCAGGACCGGCTTACCCGCTCCGACACCGCCAGCTACTGCCCGTTCAAGGGCGAAGCCAGCTACTACAGCGTGACGACGACGTCCGGCGAGACCGTCGCGGACGCGATCTGGACCTACGAGAACCCGTATCCGGCGGTCGCGGCGATCGCCGGGCACGTCGCCTTCTACCCGAACAAGGCCGAGATCGAGGTCAGTTAGGGGAACACCTTCGCCAGCGACTGCGTGTCGGTGTACTCGCGCACCGACACGATCAACCCGTCGCGGGTGTCGAAGATGCAGACGAACGGGCTTTCGTATTGGAGGCCGTCCGCTGTGGTGCCGTCCACCTGGCCCTCCACGACCACCGTCTCGCCCTCGTTGACGCAGCGGAGCAGGTCGATGTTGCACTCGAAGACCTTGCGGCGCCGCTCGAAGGCGTCCCGCAACTCCTGCTTGTCGTATTCCACCCGGGTGACGATGCTCCAGTAGGTGAAGTCGTCGCTGAGCAGCGTGAAGCCCTCGTCGGTATCCCCGCCCTCGCACATGCTCTGCAGGAACATCCAGGCCAGCTCGGCCTGCGGGTCGTCGAAGGGCGTCGTCACACCGTCATCCTGTCTCGACTGACTGTTTGCGGTCAATCAAGCGCAGACTGGTCACGATGCAGATCGCGCGAACCGTGACGTTCCCCGGAGCCGGCGGCTTCGGGCCCGCCTTGGCGCCGCACCGGCGCGGCCACGGCGACCCGTGCTTCCGCGCCCCGGGTGACGGAACGATCTGGCGCACCAGCCTGCTGCCGAGCGGACCGGTGACGGCGCGCATCAGCCGCGTGAGCCGCGACACCGCCCGGTGTGAGGCGTGGGGCGACGGTGCCGCGGAGTTCGCCGAGTTGTTCCCGGCGATGCTGGGCGCCGACGACGACACCTCCGACTTCGTGCCGCACCATCCGACGGTGGCCCGCGCTCACCGCATGGTTCCGCACCTGCGTCTGGGACGCACCGGACAGGTGCTGGAAGCCCTGATCCCGGCGGTCATCGAGCAACGCGTCCCCGGAGCCGACGCGTTCCGGTCCTGGCGGGTGCTGGTCACCAAGTACGGCACCCCGGCGCCCGGTCCGGCGCCGGAGGGAATGCGGGTGCGGCCCTCGGCGGACGCGTGGCGGTACATCCCGTCCTGGGAGTTCCACCGCGCCAACGTCGACCCCGGGCGGGCCCAGACCGTGGTGCGGTGTGCGCGGGTGGCCTCGTCGCTGGAGCGCCTGACGTCGCAACCGGCGGCCCAGGCCCGCGAAGCGCTGATGTCGCTACCGGGCGTCGGGGTGTGGACCGCCGCCGAGACCGCGCAACGGGCGTTCGGTGACGCCGACGCCTTGTCGGTCGGCGACTACCACGTCTGCAAGATGATCGGCTGGACGCTGCTGGGCTATCCGATCGACGACGCCGGCATGGTCGAACTGCTCGAACCGATGCGTCCGCATCGGCACCGGGTGGTGCGCCTTTTGGAGGTCAGCGGGCTGGCCTACGAGCCGCGCCGGGGGCCGCGACTGCCGGTGCAGCAAATCCATACGCTGTAGTGGCGATGGTTAAGGCCGTGGCCATCGGGTATTCGGTCCGGGAAAAGACGTAGGCGAGTTTTTCAGGGAGAAACCGATGACGCAGTTCACCATTCCGGGCTTGGGCGACAAAGAGGCAGCGCGACTGACCGAGATCCTGCAGCGGCAGTTGAGCACATACAACGACCTGCACTTGACGCTCAAGCACATCCACTGGAATGTGGTGGGCCCCAACTTCATTGGCGTACACGAGATGATCGACCCGCAGGTCGATGCGGTCCGGGGTTTCGCCGACGACGTGGCCGAGCGCATCGCCGCGCTGGGCTCCTCGCCGAAGGGCACTCCGAGCGCCATCATCGAGGACCGGGACTGGGACGACTACTCCGTCGGCCGCGACACCGTGCAGGCGCACCTGGCGGCACTGGACCTGGTTTACAGCGGTGTGATCGAAGACATCCGCAAAGCCATCGAGGAGACGGACGAACTCGATCAGGTGACCCAGGACCTGCTGATCGGACAGGCCGGTCCGTTGGAGAAGTTCCAGTGGTTCGTCCGGGCGCACCTGGAAAGCGCCGGCGGACAGTTGGCTCACCAGGGCGCGTCGACTGAGAAGGACGCGGCGGAGTCTGCCCGCGGGAGCTGAGGGTGTGAAGCCTGGGCGTTGGGAGTGAAGCCTGGGTGTTGGGAGTGAAGGTCGGCGCTGAGTGTGAAGCCCGGCGTTGGGAGTGAAGCCTGGGCGTTGGGAGTGAAGCCAGGCGTTGGGAGTGAAGCCTGGGCGTTGAGTGTGAAGCCTGGGCGTTGGGAGTGAAGCCCGGCGTTTTGGGAGTGAAGCCCGGGTGTTGAGTGTGAAGCCTGGGCGTTCGGAGTGAAGTCTGGCGTTGAGTGCGAAGCCCGGGCGTGGGGAGTGAAGCCTGGGCGTTGAGTGTGAAGCCTGGGCGTTCGGAGTGAAGCCTGGGTGGGAAATCGTCGGAAATTCCGCCCTGGTTACCCGCTCAACGCCAAGCTTTCACGCTCAACGCCAAGCTTTCACGCTCAAAAGCGTGAGGCCTACCCTGAGCTACCCCGGGTTTTGTACACACTCGGTTACTGGTGTGCC